>NZ_JBIUHC010000051.1:0-61467 GCF_044627735.1 Cupriavidus sp. CuC1
GTGGGCGCGGTTTCGGCATGGTGCACCTCCTGTTTACTCAAGATAGGCACTGTCCGAAAAAGCGGGTCATCTCCAGTCGAGCCGCAGCAAGAGGTCAGCAGCGGTCGTAGTGTGCGCTGAGCAGCGCGTTGCTCCGGAGGGTTCAAGTCCCTCTGGCGCCCGGATGGGGGCGCCATATCCGAAAGCGGGGGGTAACGCCTCGCTGGCCAGAGAAAGAGGGGCGAGCGAGGCCCCCTGCCATGACCATAATGCATCCACTATAGGGCAGGTACGTTTCTTCGACGTCGGCTGTGCGCCGGACTTCGGTCATTCGCTAGCGACTTTGGGCGATAATGCCGACCCGCGTCGCAATACGGGCTCAAGAAACAACCCATGAAAAAAATGACAACGCTCTTTCTGGCGTTTACAGTCGCCGGCTGCGCAAGCTCGGCGGCGCCGAACTTCGTGAACGGACGATATTACATGGCAGGCGATTCGACATGCGAGCGATACAGGGTCCTTTCGCCAAGTCGAATCATGTGCTTGAACTCGGACGGTCAGGCAATCGGATACAGAGATGCAATGACCGATCAGCAGTTGCAGATGTATCAGTTCAATCAGCAGATGACGGTCCTGCAAATGCAACAGCTCAATGCGCAATTGCAGCAGCAAAACCTGCAGCAGCAGCAACAGCAGAACGCATGGCGTCAAATGCCGCAATACGTGGCGCCGCAAGCTGCGCCTCTGACACCACAAGACGGCAATCAGATCCGCTGCATCAACACTGGGCCGGTTACCAGGTGCCAATACTAATGAAGGCGGCAAAGGCATAGCGAGCCGAAGAGCGTCACCGCAGGCGTGGCTCCGAGACTTGGTGATGCCGCGTGATTAAACCCATCAGCGCGATGACGAAGAAATTCAGTCGAGCCGGCTAGTCAATTTGGACTTTCGCATGCTGAATGACTTCTGTCCAACGCTTGGTGTCGTCGTTGATTAGCTTTTGGAGGTCGGCAGCCGTACCTGGCAATGGGCGTGCGCCCTGAGCAGCCAATTGCTGCATCGTGGACTTTTCGTTCGCAATCGAGATCACGGTATCCTGGAGCTTCTTGATCACCTGCGGACTTGTATTAGCCGGAGCCATCAAGGCAGACCACGATTCTGTGTTCGCATCCTTGATACCCAACTCATCAAAAGTTGGAATTTCAGGAATCGCTGGGCTTCGCTCTTTGCTCGCAATGCCTAACACGCGAACTTTGCCCGGCTTTATATAGGGTTGCACCGTTGGAAGATTGACAAAGAGAACCTGTACCTGACCAGCCAGAAGATCTGCAGTAGCAGGGCCAGCACCTTTGTACGGAACATGGGTGAACGCTGTGCCGGTTCTGAGCATGAACAGTTCTCCGAGCATGTGGTTTGCCGACCCCATCCCGGCCGATCCCATGTTCAACTTTCCTGGATTTGCCTTGGCATACCGTAGCAATTCGGCCATATTCTTGGCCGGGGTGGTTTCTGACACCGCCAACACATTCGGGACAGTAGCAAATAGCGCGACAGGCTTGAAATCTCTTGACGGCGAGTAGGGCAGGTTCCTGGATAGTAATGGCTGAATCACTTGATTTGCCGGCGTTGCGTACAAGAGCGTATAGCCGTCAGATTTCGCTCTCGCAACATAGGCGGCTCCGATGTTCCCTCCGGCTCCGGCTCTATTGTCGACAACAACCGCTTGACCCAACACTTCTGACATCCGTGTGGCAAGAAGGCGCGCCGTGAGATTGACAGTACCGCCGGGTGCGAACGGGACGACAAGATTAATTGGTTTGTTCGGGTAAGTTTCAGCGTTTGCGGCCGAAAAGATACCCGTGGCAAAGGCGAGAACTACGACGAACCTGGACATCGCTCGATTCCTCGGTTTAATAGGCATTGATTTACGCTCGTTGGTTGGACCCGGACGAAACGAGCGCGCGTGTACGCTGTTCCAACAACGTCTGAGCTTCGGCGAGTCGGTGACCAACTGCATCGATTGCGTCTGCTCTCTTTTTGAGCGAGAGTCTTTGCTCGCCAATGCGCTGGAGGACGCCATCCGGCGCCGGCGCGCCAAACGACTGACGCGCAGCAACGTTGCGAATCGGATCCAGGCATTCGCCGATATCGTCTTCCGACAACGAGGCCCGTCGCCCCACCTGTTCGAGCGCTGCAGCATCGATCATTTGGGCAGTAATACCCGTAGCAGGGACCCCTTGATCAAGCGCTTGCCGAACGACAGCGCCAATGATGTGATGCGCGTCGCGGAACGAAAGATTAGCATTTCGGACGAGCAAGTCGGCCAGATCGGTGACAGCCGAGAAATCTTGCGCAGCACGGTCTGCCATGCGCAGGCGATTGGGCTCAACACGTTCCACAAGCAGTTTCATCAGTTCGAGCCCCTTTACTGCTTCTTCGCAGCTGTCCCAGCACGTCCTTGTGCTTTCCCGGCTGCTGTCACCCGAGTGCGTGAAATGGGTGGCCTTTACTGTCGTAAGTGCGGCTGACGTTAGTCCGATCAGATGGGAAGTCTTCCCCCGCAAATACTCCAAAACGACCGGATTCTTCTTTTGCGGCATGATGCTGGATGTGCCGGCAATGCTGTCGGGGAAGGACAGGAATCCGAACTCCGGCGTTGACCAGATGTAAAAATCCTGCACCATCCGGCTGCAAGTGATCATCATGATTGAGAGCACTGCACTCAGTTCCAATGCGAAGTCGCGAGATGCAACCGCGTCTAGCGAGTTCGGCATGGGTCGGGAGAAGCCCAACAGCAAACTGGTCGACCTTCGATCGATGGGAAACGAGGTGCCGGCCAAGGCACAAGCACCAAGTGGGCAACTGTCTGTCGTTTCCAGGACACGCAGGAGGCGATCAATATCTCGGGACCAGGCATCGACCAGTCCCGACAGGTAATACCCATAGGTGATGGGCTGCGCAGCCTGCATGTGCGTATATCCAGGCATCACATAGGTAACGAATCTCTCTGCTTGCGCCACCGCGGCGGCAGCGACATCAGTCAATGCCCTGCTGATGCGTAGAATGAACGCACGAGCGCGAATACGATCGTTGGTGGCGCCCATATCGTTGCGACTGCGGGCTGTATGCAAGCGGCCACCGACGTCCTGACCTACCAGCTTAATCAGATGGGCTTCGTAGTTGAAGTAAGCATCTTCTCGTGCTGCGTCGAGTTGAACCGCTTCGGGACCGTCCTCTTGCATCTTTATCAAAGCTCTAGCCAGGCGAATCGACGTCTCCCGGTCGAGAATGCCTTGCTCGTGAAGCATCAACAGGTGCGCAAAATTGATTTGAGTCAGTATTTCAAAGTTCTTCGCGAAGAATTCTCTCGTCGTGCGGGGCTGGAAAATGTAATCGATAACCTCTTTCGCGGGAGGTTGTTTGAGTCGACGGCTAACTTTTGATTCCATGATGGCAACACTCTATTAATGGGTACGACCAGTTTGGAATGAAGCCGCTCATGCGTCAAATCAGCGTCTCGCTGCTATCCATACAAAAGTGATATGGTAAGATTTGGTGCACAGGGTCAGAGAGGATCTGCCAAAATGTGCGCTTTTGGAGCCTCATATGAACTTTAAGCAAGTCGAGGCGTTCAGGGCTGTGATGAAGACGCGTTCGATGACCACGGCAGCCGGACTCCTCCACACCTCCCAGCCGAATGTCAGTAGATGGATCTCGCTCCTGGAGCAGACGGTTGGGTTCGCACTATTCCAACGAATCGGGACACGGTTGATTCCTACGGCGGAAGCGGAGGCATTTTATGCTGATGTGGAGCGCGCATTTCTCGGGCTGGAATCCCTTGGCGAAAGTGCGGATTCAATTCGCCGCCGAGGGACCGGCTTACTCCGCGTGGGCGCAGTAGGTTCGATTGCGCATTGTGTGTTGCCAGACGCTATTCTGATTTTCAGGGGTATGTTTCCGGACATACCGATTGTGGTTAATATGGGGCGGTCTGAGGTCGTCGCAAAATGGACGGCGACTGGTTTTTGCGATGTCGGATTTTGCTCTATTATCACTGATCTGGCGAGCCTGGATTTTGAACTAATCAATACTGCTCGCGGTGTGGCAATCGTCAATAGTTCGCATAGGCTGGCCACGCATGATGTTGTATACCCAAGCGATTTTGAAAATGAGCACTTCATATCGCTGCCTATGGGTAGCCCCAACAGAAGCCAAATAGATCGTCACTTTCCCAATGACCTTAGGCATCTTTCAATCGAGACGCCATACGCCTCAACAATTTGCACGATGGTTAGCAAGGGCCTCGGCACGTCTATCGTAAGTCCGATAGATTCCCGAGCGCTTCGGATACAAAATGTTTCCGAGATACCTTTTTCTGAAGAGGTTCAGTTCAATAGCTACGCCGTGACATCGGACCATTTTCCAGTGGGATTCCTGGCTAATCGGCTGACAGACTGTGTGCGCCGTAGCTTCGAGGCCCTAAGGCATCCAAAAGGCTGATCTGGACCCTTGATTTTCCCAAAGACCCCAACTGCCAAGGGAAGGCGCTATGCAACGGCCCACGCGCCCGCGCGGCAGCCGCCGTTGCCACGCCCTTCCGCGTTGCCAGGTAGGCGTGAATCGGGTCCGACGATGGCCGCGCCGCCGCGGGCGCCTTACCTCCGGCACCCCCTAAGGGAACATCGCATTACCGTTGACGGCTTGCTGTGCCGGCACTTCCTCCTGCAGTACGTCCCAGTGCTCGACCAGCTTGCCATTCTCTAGCCGGAAGATATCGACGGCGACCATCGGCTTGGCCGTCCAGCGGACGTAGCGGCCGTGGATCATGACCAGCTCACCGTCGGCAACAAGCATGCCGGGCTGATAACTGAAGTCCTCGGGCAGACCCGCGATCATGGCCGGTATGGCCTCCCTGCCGTTGGGAATGAGGGGATTGTGCTGGACATAATGCTCCGAGAAGTAATGCATCACGCGAAGCGGTTCGCGCTCCACGAAAACAGCCTTCATCACCTCGGACACGATTTCCCTGTTGCGCGCCTGCACATCGGCTTCGATCATCGACAAACTCCGTTTCAAGATTCAGGAATGATCAACCAACGTTTCATAGTGATCGCTATGCAAGTAGAGTAGGGGATTGCCGTCAAGGTGTCAAATACTTTAGTATCGATCACTATGAAAGTTACTCCTGCAAGCCGCCCCCCCAAGACGGGGCGCCCTTTGTCCTTTGATCGTGATGCCGCCCTGGAGGCCGCGATGTTGCTGTTCTGGCGCAATGGCTATGAAGCGACGTCGATCAGCGATCTCACCGCCGCAATGGGGATCACCCCACCGAGCCTCTACACCGCCTTCGGCGACAAGAAGCGGCTGTTCCTGGAGGCGGTATCGCGTTACCTGACCCGGCCTGGGCTCGACGTGCAGCAGTTCCTGCCTGCCGCCCCATCGGCGCGGGAAGCGATTCGACGCCTGCTCGATAGCGCGACAGTCGAGCAGACCCGCAAGGGCCTGCCGCGCGGCTGCATGCTGATGAGCGCGGCGGTCGGCTCACCCGCCGAAGGCGAAGTGCAGGAAGCCGTGATCGCCTTGCGCGGCTTGGTGGAAAATACCCTGCGCGAGCGGATCGAGCGCGGCATCGGTGACGGCGAACTCCCTGTGCACACGGACGCCGCCGCGCTGGCGAGCTTTTATCTTGCCATCCTTCAGGGCATGTCCACCCAGGCACGCGACGGAGCCAGCCGCAAGAAGCTGGGCGCTCTCGCTGACGCCGCAATGGCGGCGTGGCCCGGGCGGGCGTAAGCGCTAACCGGTGCGAGGCCCAACTGCCAGAGACATTCCGGGGTTCCTTTTGTGGCTGCTTGATCGAGAAACGGACGCAAGCAGCCGCAAACACGTGAGCGTGCATCGGCATCAGCTGGCTGACTTCGGCCGACCAAGGGCAGGGGACGGTCGACGTTTGCCGACCCTAACCGGATGTCCAGAGGTACGAGCGAGTGAGCGTATGCGTCCGAAAGGTGCTTTCGCTTCGATGAGGTAGGCCTCGGAACCTCAAATCCCATTTTTCACCTACACTTTTTCCGCGCTGACGCTGTATTCTGTTACCGTTGCCAGGTGAAGCAGCCCGCACATTCGCGGGGGCACCTTTGATTGGTTTTCCGAGGCTGTGTACGTGGTCCTCCATGTCCAAGAACTTCAAACGCGCCTATCGGGCTGAGATTTTTTCACCCCTGCTGAAGATCGACTTTTTCAACAGTATCGTCGGCTTACTGGCGGCCGCTTGGGCGGTTCTCGCGAAGCCGTCAAGCTACGAAAATGCTGGCCGAATCTGGTCGTAATGGTTCCGAGGGCAGCGACCGAACCCTGCTGTATTTCGGTTGGCTGACCCTGTTCATCTATCTGGCAACGCCGGCCGGTTTCCTGATTGATATACAGACGTCGTACATACTCAAGAACCAGTTGCATGCGACGGCGACGCAGATCTCGACATTCCGGCTGGTGACGGGCATACCAGTTTACATTGCGTTCGCTTTTGGCCTCGCGCGCGACCAATGGAACCCGCTGGGAATGCGGGATCGCGGCTTCTTCCTGATTTTCGCTCCGGCGACCGCGGCGGCATACATCTGGATGGCATTTTCAGGTTTCTCATACGCGAGACTGGTCATCGGGATGCTGCTGGCAATGCTGTCGTCCCGATTTATCGCCGCAGCCTATCAGGGGTTGATCGCTCTGGTGGGCCAGGAGAAGCTCATGTCCGGGCGCCTGAGCGCTCTGTGGAACGTGGTCGGCTCCGTCCCGGTCGTTGCGGGAGCGTTCGCTTCCGGGTACATCTCCGATCATCTTGCCGCGAAAGAAGCCTTCTTCCTGGTGGCGATGGTCACTTTATTGATTGCCGTGTTCGGGCTCTGGAAGCCCATTTCCGTCTTCGGCGATGCCTACGAGAAGCCGCAAGCCAGGGGCGCAGATCTCGTTGGGAATGTCAGGCGGCTGGTCAAGCATAGGGCCGTTTATCCAGCGGTTCTCATCTGCTTTCTGTGGAACTTTGCGCCAGGATCGGCCACTCCGCTGCAGTTCTACCTGACCAATGAGCTGCATGCATCGGATTCCGTTTACTCGTACTACAACGGGATCTTTGCCGCCGCGTTCATCCCGACATTTTTGCTGTATGGCTTTCTGTGCAAGAAAGTATCGCTGAACAAGCTGCTGTGGTGGGGAACGATTGTCGCAGTGCCGCAGATGATTCCGCTGGCATTTATTCACTCAGCCAATCTCGCGCTTGTATTGGCGGCACCGATAGGGCTGATGGGCGGTGTAGCCACGGCAGCCTACTTCGATCTCGCGATGCGGTCCTGTCCGCCAGGCTTGCAAGGAACCTTGATGATGCTGGTGGATGGCGTCTTCGCGCTCTCGGCGCGTGCCGGCGATCTTTTGGGCTCATGGATCTATAACAGCAGCCCAACGCACGGATTCACATATTGTGTGATCGCGACGACCGTGGTGTACGCACTGATCCTGCCCTTGATCCCGCTGACGCCGAAGGAATTGATTGCTACCAAGGATGGCGAACCGAACCCGGAGGTCGAGGCCGAGGTGTTGAGAGATCCAGAAAACTGAGCGTATATAGACTCCCCGCGACTCCATTGGTAGCATTTAGTTGGGACTGGCAGCTCTTGGCTGCCGGACAAAGGAGACACATTGACGCTCACCAGCAAAATTTCCCGCTATGACAGCGAATGGCCTGCTCTTTTCGTCACCGAGAAGGAACGCATAGCGAAGGGCCTTGGCGCTGAACTTGTCGATATTTATCACGTCGGAAGCACCGCTGTTCCAGGACTCGCGGCCAAGCCAGAGATCGACCTCTTGGTTGAGGTCTCAGAGCATCGAAACGAGGCAGCCCGAAACAGTTTCATGGGCGTACTGGGTTACGTTCGGGGAAGCGATCTTTCAGCAGGGCACCATTTCTATCGTCGCGATGTTGATGGGGTGCGAACGCACAAGGTGCATGTATGTATTAGTCGCCACTGGCAAATTGATAGAATGCTCCGATTTCGCGATCTTCTTAGGAGCGATGCCGTTATTCGACAGCAGTATCAGGATTTGAAATTTGAGCTCGAAGCAAGCAACCGTGGCGGCATCGCTGAGTACCTTGCGCTGAAGGCCCCCTTTATTGACGCCTTGATGGGATCGCGTCCGAGTTCAGCAAAGCAATAAAAACAGAGGCGCCATTCTGCCGACTCGGACAGCAAGCCGAGTCAATCGGAACACGCGCGGAAGTGCATGACGCCAGCGCCATCGGCGAAGTGATCCAGGTAGAGGCACTCGGCCTCTGCGAACCCGGCGAGGGCGGTCTGGCAGCGGAGCGGGGCGATACGAGTATCGGCGGGCGCATCCCCGTCAACACCTCCGGCGGCCTGCACGGCGTGGAAGAGGCAGTGGCCTGCCTGACCATTCTGGGCAGGTAAACGGGCAGCCGGCGGGGAGGCGGTGGTATGGCATCCGCTCAAGCACCCGTCACCGCCGCCGCCTCGGCTCCCCCATCGCGCAAGTCGCCAAAGAACAAAAAAGTACCGCCAGTGGCGGTAGTGAAAGCACCGGGAGCTATCCGCCCCAAGAGCGCGCTTTACGTCTGCACAGCCGGCGCGATGTCCAGATGCAGCGTTTGCACTTCGAGGAACTCTTCGATGCCGTGATGGGAGCCCTCGCGCCCGAGCCCGGACTCCTTGACGCCGCCAAAGGGTGCGACGGCCGAGGATATGACTCCGGTATTGATGCCCACCATCCCATATTCGAGCGCCTCACCCACGCGGAACACGCGGCTCAGGTCATTCGAGAACAGATAGGCCGCCAGCCCGTAAGGGGTATCGTTGGCACGGCGAATGACCTCCTCCTCGGTCTCGAAGCGGAACAGCGCCGCGACCGGGCCGAATGTTTCCTCGGTCGAAACCCCCATCTCGTCGGTGGCCCCCGAGAGCACCGTGGGCTGGAAGAACTGCTCGCCACGCGCCGAGGACGCGCCGCCGAGCAACAGTGTCGCTCCCTTGGCGAGCGCGTCATCGACGTGCGCGGCGACCTTGACCAGCGCAGCGCGATTGATGAGCGGACCGATGGTGATGCCATCCTCGGTACCGACGCCAACGCGCAGCTTGCCGGCCTCTTCGGTCAGGCGCTCGGCAAAGCGGTCGTAGATGCCCGCCTGGACGTAGATGCGATTGGCGCAGACGCATGTCTGGCCGCTATTGCGGAACTTGCTCGCCATGACGCCGGCAATGGCCGTATCAAGGTTGGCATCGTCAAACACGATGACCGGCGCATTGCCGCCAAGCTCCATGCTGACCCGCTTGACCGTATCCGCGCATTGGCGGAGCAGCAGCTTGCCAACGTGGGTGGATCCGGTAAACGTCAGCTTGCGTACCGTCGGATTGGCGGTGAGTTCGCCGCCTATGCCCTGCGGCTGTCCGGTGACGATGTTGAGCACGCCATCGGGAAAGCCCGCGCGCTTGCCAAGCTCGGCCAGCGCCAGCGCGGAGAATGGGGTCAATTCGGAGGGTTTGACCACCACCGTGCAGCCCGCGGCCAGCGCTGGGGCCAGCTTGCGTGTGATCATCGCGTTGGGGAAATTCCAGGGCGTAATGGCTGCACAGACGCCCACCGGGGTCTTGCGCACGATGATGCGGCGATTGGACTGCATGCCCGGAATGGTCTCGCCGTAGGCGCGGATGCCTTCTTCGGCGAACCACTGGACGAAGGCGGCGCCATACAGAATCTCGCCTTTCGCCTCCGCCAGCGGCTTGCCCTGCTCGAGGGTCATGATGAGGGCGAGATCGTCGGCATGCGCCACCATCAGCGCGTGCCATTTGCGCAGCAGCTCCGCGCGCGCGTGCGCGGTAAGCGCGCTCCAGGCCGGCAACGCCTTGCTGGCGGCCTCGATCGCATCGCGCGTGTCTTCGGCCGCGCAATCGGGGATCGTACCCAGGGTCTCGCCTGATGCCGGGTTTAGTACGGGGAGCGTGCGACCGGAGTGCGCCGGTGTCCAATTGCCGCCGATAAATGCTTGTTGGCACAGCAGTGCCCGATCGTTCAGATTCATGTCGTGACATCCAGGTGGGTGCTCGGCTGCGCCGTTGCACAGCGCGCCCGGAACCTCCGGGCGCGGTCTGGTAATTCTGGTCAGAGCCCTGTCAGAGCCCGCTTTCAGCCTCGTGTGCCTTGGCCATGTCGATCATGCTGTCAAAACGGAAGTCGTACTTCGGCGTGCCGGGAGGCGGCATGGTCGCGCCCCAGCCCTTGTCCGCATGCCGGCGATCGATCCAGGCGGAGGCTAGGCCAAAGGCGTTGGCCTGGGCGTGATCATGGAACAGGCTTTGTGCCGTATGCAGGATGTCGCCTTTCTCCAGCCCCAGGTCTTGCTTCAGGTGCTCAAGCAGATACTCGAAGTTGCGCGGGCTCGGCTTGTAGGATCCGATATCCTGCGCGGTGTAGATGGCGTCGAACTCCACCTGCAGGCGGGCGTTGCTGGCCCGGAAGGAAATCCGGTCGATATTGGACAGGATCACCAGCTTGTAGTGCTGCTTCAGGTATTGCAGCGCCTCCACCGAATCGGGGAAGGCGGGCCAGTCGGGCACCGAGGCGCCGAAGGTATTGGCTTCCTCAATGGTGACCGCGACCTTCCATTGCTCCGCCAGGCGCTTGTAAACCACGGCGAGCAGCAGGGAGTAGGCCAGCGCGGGCGTCTGGATTTCCTGTTCCGCTTCGTGGCGCGCGTAGATCTCGAGGATTTCGTCGCGGCTCTTTGCGCCCAGGCCGGCTTTCTCGATCAGGGGCTTGAGGCCGTTGTAGATGCCGGTTTCCCAGTCGATCAGCGTGCCGTAGCAGTCAAAGGTCAGTACCTTGAAGTCTTTCAGTTTCATGATGGCTCCTGGTTAGAAGGACTCTGCGAACGCCCGTTTGAGGGAGGTTTGCAGGATCTGGATCAGTGTGTCGATATCCGATTCGGTGTAATTCAAGGACGGCGCGAAACCGAGAATGTCGTCGGGGAAGGCGCGCAAGACCAGGCCATCCTCCATGGCGTGCCGAAACACGCGCTGCCCGAGACGAAGCGCCTGTGGCGGTTTCTGCCTGGTGCGTTTGTCGGCGACCAGTTCCACTGCCGCCAGCAAGCCTCGGCCGCGTACTTCGCCAACATAGGGCAGGTCTTCCAGCGACTTCAGGCGGGCCTGGAAGTAACTGCCGACTTGCTTGCCGTTTTCTATCAGGCCCCCATCCAGGTAGAGGTCGAGTGCGGCGTTGGCAACGGCGGCGCTGACCGGGTGCCCCGCATAGGTCTGGCCGTGGCCCAGCGCGGTGCCGTCGGCGCCGGCGTCGGCTATGCCGGCATACAGTGCCTCGGTCATCATGGTGGCGCTCATCGGGGCATAGCCGGAGGTGAGTCCTTTCGCGAGCGTGAGGATGTCCGGGCTCACGCCTTCGGCTTCACAGGCGAACATCGGACCGGTGCGGCCGAAGCCGGTAATCACCTCGTCGACGATCAGCAGGATGCCCAGGCGGTCGCACGTGGCGCGCATCGCGCGCAGGAACCCAGGCGGCGGAACAATGACGCCGCCCGAGCCCTGGATGGGCTCGCAGATGAACGCTGCCACGCGATCCGCCCCGATTTCGTCCACCTTGGCCTCGAGGGCCCGGACCGTGCTCGCCAGCACCGCTTCGGGATCCGGGCCATCGGGATGGCGGTACGGGTAGGGCGACGGGATATGGTGCTGCCGCGCCGTCGGCACGTCGAAATGGCGGTGGAACAGCGGCAGGGCGGTGAGCCCGCTGCCGGTGCTTGAACTGCCGTGGTAGCCGCGCTGCAAGCCGATGAAGTGCTTCTTGTCCGGCCGGCCGGTAGCGTTGAAGTAATAGTTTGTCAGCCGGATCGCACTATCGACCGCGTCGGACCCGCCCTGGCCGAACACCACGCGCGTCAGGCCGGCAGGAGCCAGCGCCGCAAGCCGGGCGGCCAGGCGGATAGCTGGTTCGCTGGCGAAATGGAAGTAGCCGGTGGCATAGGGGAGTTGCTGCATTTGCTCCTGCGCTGCCTTCACGAGCGACTGCTGGCCATATCCGGCATTGACGCACCACAGGCCGGAGAAGCCGTCCTGGACCCGTCGCCCTTCGGTGTCGACCAGGTGAATGCCCTGCGCCGATTTCCAGATGGTGGCGCCGCGCGCTTCATGCCCGCGCAACGGCACCACCGGATGCACCCAGTGACGGCGGTCCAGTTGAAGAAGATGTTCTGTTTCCGACATGCTGAAGACTCCTGGTGCTTGCTTTGCTTGCTTGGTTCGGATCTGGCCGCCTTTAGCGCCCACTGGCATCACGCCTCTGTTGGGTTTTGCGGGCTCAGTGCCGGCTTAGTGCCGGCAGCACCTTGCCCGGATTGAGCAACTGCCTGGGATCGAGCGCGGACTTGATGCGCCACGCCGTTTCCAGCTCCACCCGGCTGCGCACCGTCAAGAGCTCGTCGCGCTTGGCCACACCGACGCCGTGCTCCGCGGAAATGGATCCGCCGAGCGCCATGGCCGCGTCGTCGACGATGCGCGTGATCGCGGGCCCGAATTCGGCCAGATAGTCGGTGGCGTCCGCTTCCTCGGGGCGCAGCGGATTGAAGTGCACGTTGCCATCGCCCATATGTCCATAGATGATCATCCGTGTCCCGGGAGCGGTTTGCAGGACTTTCTCCGTGGTACTGGCAATGAACCCCGGGATGGCGGACAAGGGCACGGAGATATCGCAGCGAACGCTGCCGCGTGCGCGGGTCTGCGCGTCGGAGATCTCCTCGCGGATCCGCCAGAACTGCCCGGCATGGGCTTCGGTTGCGGCGATGGCGGCGTCTTCGATCCAGCCCTCTTCAATGCCGGTAGCCAGCGTGGCGTGGAATCCGGCCTCAACCTCGCTCTGATCGCCAGTGGACGACACCTCGACAAGCACATGCCAGGCGTGCCTGCGCGCCAGCGGCGAGGGTCGATTGTCCAGGTGGCGAAGGACGAGATCCATCGCGTCCGACGAGATCAGCTCGAACGCCGTGATGTCGTTGCCCAGCCATTCACGCAAACTGCCAAACAGCGACAGCGCAGCGGCAGGGCTGTGCACGCCAAGGAACGCCGCGCACGTAGCACGCGGCTTCGGGAAGAGCTTGAGCACGGCTGCGGTGATGATGCCCAGCGTGCCTTCCGAGCCGATGAAGAGATGCTTCAGGTCGTATCCCGCATTGTCCTTGCGCAGGGCACGCAGCCCGTCCCAGACGTCGCCGTTTGCAAGCACCACTTCCAGGCCAAGCACCAGGTCCCGCATGTTTCCGTAGCGGAGCACAGCGGTGCCGCCCGCGTTGGTCGACAGGTTGCCGCCGATCTGGCAGGTGCCCTCGGAGCCGATGCGCAACGGAAAGAGACTTCCCGCATCTTCCGCCACGGCGCGCGCCTGGCTGAGCGTCACCCCCGCCTCGACCACCATGGTCGCGTTGAGGGGGTCGACACCGCGCACCCGGTTCAGGCGGGCGAGGCTCAGGATCAGGGCACTGCCCGTCGCATCCGGCACGCTGCCGCCCAGCAGCGAGGTGTTCCCGCCCTGGGGCACCACTGGAATGCCGTGGCGATCGCAGTACCGCATGATCGCGCTGACCTCCAGGGTAGTCGCGGGCCGGGCGACGCCAAGCGTGCTGCCGACAAAGACCTGTCGATAGTCCGTGGCGTAGGCCTGCGCGTCCTGGCCGACGAGGACGTTGGCCGTTCCGACGATGGATCTGAGGTGGTCGATGTGCGCTTCGGACATGATGTGAGCGTTCTAGCGTTCTAGCGTTCTAGCGTTCTAGGGTTCGGAAAGGGCTCAGCACTGCCGGACGCGCGGCCCGGAGCACTGGTGCCGGACGGCGTCGCTGGTCACGAGCCGCCCTGGATTGATGGAAAGCTTACGAGCGCAGCGCCTGGGACGGTATGTATGAAACATAGGAATTGGACCCGCCCCATTCCACCTTTCCTGATCAGAACACCTGTCAGAACACCTTGCTTCCATTCGACACCTTGCCGTCCACCGTCAAGACGTTCACGACCGACGGCTCGGACTCCACGCCTAGCACCAGTACCTGCGACAGGAAGCCGGCGATGCGCCGTTCCCCGAGGTTGACCGCGCATACCACCGTCTTGCCGATCAGTTCCTCGGCCTGGTAGCGGTTGACATACTGGCCGCTCGAGGTCCTGGTCCCCATTTCGCCAAAATCGATCCACATCTTGTAGGCGGGTTTTCGGGCTTGCTCGTTAAGCTCGACCCGGACCACCGTGCCCACGCGAAAGTCGACGGAAGAAAAGGCTTCGTATGCACCCATGATGCAGACTCCTTGGAAAATAGTCGAAAGGAAGCCGTACGCCCGGAAAAGCAGCGCGGGCGCACGAGAAAAAAGCAGGGCGGTGAACGCCGGCCGCTATCGGTCTTACTCGATCGTGAGCCGGTGCAACGCGACGGCGACCTGAAGCTGGAAGCGGTTCGATTGATCCTCGAGGGTCGTGCCGAGCATCGCCTCGATGCGCTCGACCCGATAGCGGAGCGTGCTGATATGGATGCCAAGGCGGCGGGCCGTGTTGGCCAGCTGAAAGCCTTCCTCGCACAGGGCTTCCAGTGTTTCCAGCAGGGCCTCGCTCTTTTTTTCGGTCAGCAGTGGTCCGATCTTGGTCTGGATGAACAGCATGCGCGCATCGGCGTCTCCCAACAGTGCGCGTGGAAACATCACCTCAGTGAAATGATGGATCTTTCCCGGCTTGAGGAGGCCGCATAAGGAGTTCACGTCACTGCCTCCCACCGCGATGCCGGCTGCACCCGTTTGCACGCGGCTTACCGCCAACGCCGCGCCGCGGCTGCCCAGTACGCGCCACAGCGGCTCTGGCGGGGTTCCGGAGGACAGCAGGAAGGTGATCTGGTTGAGCGACACGAAGATCAACGGGGCCTGGCCCACGCTCTCCAGATACTTGCGCAAGCGATCGACCCAGCGCTCCCGGCGCAGGAAGCCTTCGCGAGACAACGGCAACGGTTCGTCCAGCAGGACCAGGCATACCCGGTACTCTCCGGCCGGGTCCCAGCCGCTGAGCCGGGCGCGCTCCAGTGCCGATGGGGTTTCCTCGAAGCGCCCCTCAAGCAAGGTGCCCACCAGCGCGTAGCCGAGGCGCTCCTCCTGCAGGTGCAACGCCCGCATATGGGCCAGATGCAGGGCGCCGATGATGGAGGCATGCTCGGTTGCGCGTATGTCGAGTTCGCCCAGCGGCGTATCGCCTTCGTCGACGAATACGATGGCTACCATCTCGCCCCGGATGCGGATCGGGCATCCTAGCCGGCGCGGCATGCCGGCCTCGGGTTGCGGATCGATCAGGATCGGGGTGACGCTGTCCTGGATCTTGCGCAGGATGACCTTGCGGTCGAGCAGGCGCATGTACGCCCGCTCCCTGCCTTGGCGATCCGAGGCGTCGGCATCGGCGCCAAGAACCAGTCCGTCAGGGTCGACGAAGTTGACCGCGCGCACCAGCAGGCCGCCCAGTGCCTTGGCAAGATCATCCAGGCTATTGGCCATCACCGCGGTGTTGGTCAGCGCGCGGTGAATTTCCTCGGAGCGCTCGATCAGTTCGCTCTGGTTCCGGATGATGTTGGCGTGAATCTCCTCCGTAATCGCGCTGAAGGGCACGTCCCAGGGCAACTCAAGCAGCGGCAGACCGATTTCCTGCGCCGTGGCGAGGGCGCTCATCGGGAAATGTTCCAGGAAATTGGGCACCGCCAGCACGATGCCGGCGAGTCCGCGGTCCTTGAGTGCACGAATCAGGCTCGCGCAGGCATCGTCGTCGCGCGGCCAGTTGTAGCCCGTGGAAAGCAGCAGATAGCCCGGCTTGACCCATGCCGCGATATCCGGGTGGTCAACCATGTGGACCCACCGGATCTCATTGGTGAGCGCCTCGTGCCCAGCGACGACACGCGCATCGCGAAGCACCGTTGACTGTAGCGCCGTTGCAAGGTCCATGATGGCTATTTGATGGCTACTTGCAACCGATGGCGGTGGCAAACGACGCCATGTCGGGAAACTGGGCATCCGGCGTGGCCTTGGCGTTCGACGTGGCCCCTAGTCCGGGCCGGCGGTCGCGGCGGTTGATCCAGATGGACTCCAGGCCCAGGATGCTCGCCGGTACAAGGTCATAGAAGAGGCTCTGCGCCACGTGAAGGATCTCGTGGCGCGGCACGCCGATGCGGCCGAAGGCAACGTGAAAGTTGTTCAGCGACGGCTTGTAGCTCCTGGCTTGCTGGGCCGTGATCACATAGTCGAAGTCCACCCCGAGCTTCCGGTTCGACACGGCAAAAAGCTCGTCGTCGCAGTTGGTGATGACGGCCAGCCGGAAGCGCTGCTTCAGGCGCTGCAGCGTCGCGGCCGAGTCGGCAAATGCCGGCCAGTCGCCCACCGTATGCGAGAAGGCTTCAAGCTCTGCCGGGTTCGGCTCGAAACCGAGATCTGCGCCGATGCGCCGCAGCGTTTCGGCCAGCACTTCGCGGTAGGTCAGGTAGGGGCCGGCCTCGAGATCCGCTTCGTGCCTGACGTAGAGTTCGAGCGCCGCGTCGGCGCTCAGGCTGCAGCCGTATGCCAGCAAAATGGGAGAGAGGGCGGAGAAGAGCCCGGCCTCCCAGTCGATCAGCGTCCCATAAACGTCGAACGTCAGCACCGTCTTGTCGATGAACCTGTCCGCAAGATTCCTATCCATGGTCTGCCCTTCCTCACCCTTTGCGCTCAAGGCGTGCGTGCCTCGCGGATCGCCTTGTCCAGTATATCAAGGGCAATCCGCGCGTCGTCCAGCGACGTGTTGACAGGGGCCAGCAGCCGCACGCTGTTGCGATGCACGCCGCACTTGATCACCAGCAGGCCGCCGTCCCGGCAACGATCGATCACCCGCTGGGCAAATGCCGCGTCGGGCTGCAGCGGATCGCCATCGACAACGAATTCCATGGCAAGCATGGGTCCGACACCGCGAACAGCGCCGATCTCGGCGTAGCGGCTGGCCAGTTCGTCAATGCCGGCCCGCAGCACTTCACCCAGGGTACGGGCGCGCTCCAGCAGGTCGCTGTGCTCGAAGAGATCGAGCACGGCCAGGGCTGCCGCACAGGCAAGGGGGCTGCCGGCATAGGTGCCGCCTAGCCCGCCGGGAGCCGGTGCATCCATGATCTCCGCCCGGCCGACCACGCCGGAGAGCGGCAGGCCGCCCGCAAGGCTCTTTGCGACCGTCACGAGGTCCGGCTGGATGCCGGCCTCCTGGAACGCAAAGAGATGGCCGGTTCGGCCAAAGCCGGTCTGGATCTCGTCGGCGATCAGCACGATGCCATGCTTCGCGGTGAGCGCACGGAGCTTGTGCAGGAACTCCCTGCCGGCCGGAAGGAAACCGCCGTCTCCCTGTACAAGTTCAAGGATGATCGCCGCGACACGGTCCGGCGCGATCTGGGTAGCAAACAGATCATCCAGCGCCCGCAGGGCGTCGTCCCTGCTGATGCCGTGATAGGGGTCGGGGTAGGGCGTGTGGTAGACATCGCCCGCGAACGGCCCGAAATTCTGTTTGTAAGGCGTGCTCATGCCGGTCAGCGTCATGCCCAGCAGCGTGCGGCCATGGAAGCCGCCGCGGAACGCGATGACACCCGGCGCATTGCGATAGGCACGCGCAATCTTGACAGCGTTCTCCACCGCTTCGGCGCCCGTGGTCAGGAATACGGTCTTGTAGGCAGCGCCTGCGCCGCCGACGAGTTTGTTCAGGCGGGCAGCCAGTTCAACATAGACGTCATAGCCGGCCACCTGAAAGGCTACGTGGCTCACGCGCTCGAGTTGGGCCTTGACGGCGGCGATGACGGCGGGGTGATTGTGTCCTACGTTGAGGACACCGATGCCACCCACAAAGTCGAGGTAGCGGCGCCCCTCGCTATCCCAGACGTGCGAGCCACTGGCGCGATCGATGAAGAGCGGGTGCGCGGTCAGCACGCCACGTGCAATGTGTTGCGTACGTGCAGCGGCTAGCGCCGGGGCTGGTCTGGTGATTGCGTCCATCTGTTCTGTCCTTGCAGGGCTGTGGGTGTTCCGTGGGTTCCGTATGGTCGGTACGGTCCGTATGGTCCGGTCCTCCGCCTTGGTCCGGAGGGTCGATACGATCTTAGGACCGGGCTTGCACCGGCACTACCTACGTCGCGTAGGAAAACGCTGCACGCATTTCGTACGCAAGCGAGGGTGGGGTTTTCACCAGTGCGTTTTCCCTCTCCTATGGGCCACGCAATGGCTTGCGCCAGCCTTCCTGCAAAAGGTAGGTAGGAATGCGCCGCGCGCTCCTATTGAATGCCAGGCAGAGCGACCCGTTCGCTCCCAGCGCCGGCCGGGATACTCAGTGGCCGGCACGCACACATGGCCAAAGGAAGGAGCAGGAAATGGATATAGCGGCAAGCATGGCGGCCTCGCCAGACGAGGCCAGAAGCCGGCGAAAGGCGATTACGGCGACCATACTCGGCAATGGCTTTGAATGGTTCGACTTCATGGTGTATGGGTTCTTCGCCATCACCATCGGTCAGCTGTTTTTCCCGACCGGAAACGAGCTGACCTCTTTGTTGTTGTCGGTCGCCACGTTCGGCGTCGGATTCGTGGTGAGGCCGATCGGCGGCGTCTTGATCGGGATGTACTCCGACCGGGTCGGCAGGAAGGCAGCACTGTCGCTGACGATTCTGCTGATGGCAGGCGGCACGGCGTTGATCGGACTCGCACCGACCTATGAACAGGTCGGGATCGCAGCGCCTGTCCTGATCATCCTTGCCCGCCTGATGCAGGGCTTCTCCGCCGGCGGCGAAATGGGCAGCGCCACTGCATTCCTGACCGAGCATGCCCCTGCTGCCCGCAAGGGCTACTACGCGAGCTGGATCCAGAGCAGCATCGGCTTTGCCGTCGTGCTGGGCGCGCTTGCCGGCACCGTGCTGACGCTCGTGCTCACCCCCGAGGAGGTCAAGGCATGGGGTTGGCGGATTCCCTTCCTGTTCGGCATCCTGATCGGCCCCATCGGCTTCTATATCCGCAACGGCGTGGACGAGACGCCTGCCTTCCTGGCCAACAAGGAGAAGGTCAAGCGGCCGTTCTCCGAGGTCATGCTCAACTATCCGCGCGAAACCTTCACCACGTTTTCCATGGTGATCCTGTGGACGGTCTGCATCTATGTGCTGCTGTTCTACATGCCGACCTATGCCGTCAAGACCCTGAAGATGCCGCAATCGATGTCCTTTATCGCTGGCGTGGTCGGCGGGCTGATCATTACCGTGCTGTCTCCGCTGGTGGGTGCCTGGTCGGATCGTATCGGACGCAAGAAGATCCTCGCCGCGAGCTCCGGTGGCATCCTGCTGCTCGCCTATCCGATGTTCGCCCTCATCGTCAGCGCGCCCACGCAGTTCAACCTGATCCTGTTCCAGGCCGCCTTCGGGGTGCTGATCGCCGGATACACGGGCCCGATCCTGGCGGCGTTCTCGGAGATCTTCCCCTCCAAAATCCTGTCCACCGGGCTTTCGGTAGCGTACAACGTCGCCGTCATGACTTTCGGCGGCTTTGCCTCGCTGATCCTGACCTGGCTGATCGCGACCACCGGAAGCGCCATGGCGCCAGCGCTCTATGTGATTGCCGCGGCGGCCGTGAGTTTTCTTGGTGTGGTCTTCGGCTTTCGCGATCGCAGTCAGTGCACACAACAACAGTGAGGAGAATCCTATGAAACGTTATGCAATGCCGGCGGCATGCGCCGTCGCGGCGATCTGCCTGGCAAACCAGTCCGTGCAGGCGCAGGTGCAGGAGGTGAAGCTGGGGTTTGCCGCGCCGATGACCGGCGGGCAGGCCCAGTATGGCAAGGACATGCAGAACGGCGTCGTGCTGGCGCTCGAAGACATGAACGCCACGCGGCCGCGCATCGGCGGCAAGGAGGTGCACTTCTCGCTAGCCTCGGAGGATGACCAGGCGGACCCGAGGACTGGCTCCGTGGTGGCGCAGAAGCTGGTGGACGGTGGCATCAAGGGCATGCTCGGACACTTCAACTCCGGCACCAGCATTCCCGCGTCGGCGGTCTACAGCAGGGCGGGGATTGCCCAGGTCGCCATGGCGACCGCTCCCGAGTACACGCGCCAGGGCTTCAAGACGGCGTTCCGCATGATGACCTCCGACACGCAGCAGGGTAGCGTGGTGGGTGCCTACGTTGTCAGGCAGCTCGGCGCGAAGGCCATTGCCATCGTCGATGACCGTACCGCTTATGGACAGGGCCTGGCCGATGAGTTCGAGAAGGCCGCGCGTGCCGCCGGCGGCACGATCGTGCGGCGCGAGTACACGAACGACAAGGCGGTCGACTTCAAAGCCGTGCTGACCAACCTGAAACGGCTCGCGCCGGATGTCGTGTTCTATGGCGGGGCGGAGATGCAGTCGGCGCCCCTGGCAAAACAGATGCGTGAACTCGGCATGAAATCCGTGCTGGTTTCGGGGGAAATGTCGAAGACCGACAACTTCATCAAGCTCGCCGGAACAGCGGCGGAGGGCGCGCTTTGCTCGCTCGCAGGCTTGCCGCTTGAGCAGATGCCAGGTGGCAAAGCCTACAGCCAGCGCTACGAAAAGCGGTTCGGCTCGCCGGTGCAGACCTACTCGCCGTATGCGTACGATGGCGCCATGTCCCTGATGAAGGCCATGCAGGCTGCGGGCTCGGCGGAGCCGGACAAGTATCTGCCGGCGCTCGCCGCCACCTCTACGCCCGGCGTGACGTCAAAGCGCATAGCGTATGACAGCCGCGGCGACCTGCAGGAGGGCGGCATCACCATCTACAAGGTGGTTGGCGGGAAATGGCAAGCGCTCGAAAGCCTGGCCGGACGCTGACGCGGTAGTGGAGCGGGGCCGGGCCACCAGGCCTGGTCCCGCGGGACATCCGCAAGACCTGCATGCCGCACGCGAATGCAGGTGAGACTCGGTTTCTTGAACCGCCGCAGCCTGGTAAGCGCGCGTGCATCGTCGCTACAGCGAAGGGTGTGCGTGAATTTTGGTGGGCTGGCGTCCCTCTTTGTTCTCCCCGGGGACGCCAGTACTTTTGGGTGTCGGCGCCGTGCAAGCCGATAGGACTTGTCAGACCGGCCGTGCGAGCCGGGCAGCCTCGGGGGCCGCGCCGGGAGCACGCAGCATGGTGATTCGCACAGACGGCAACGGTGGCGTGATTGCCTCGACCTCCTCGCGGCTGGTATCCCTGGCGATGACGATCAGACGGGAGGTGCGGGACCCGGTCGCAATCCTGCACGGGGTGTCGAAGTGCTGGCCGACGCCCTGGATCAGCAATTGCTCGCCGCATCCGGCCACCGTCAGCAAGCCTTTGACCCGCAACAGGCGCGCTTCGAGATAGCCTGCCAGGTTTTCCAGCCATGCCGAGAATCCGGCCCATTCAAGCGGCTGCTCGCAACCCAGCGCAAACACGTTGACGCGGGGATGGCCCGCCGTGGCTGCCATGGGCGTGTCATCCATGCCATTGGGCAGGCACGATACCGCAGTGGGCGCGGAAGGGCCCAGCGACAGCGCCGCTCGCGTTACACGTTGAGGCTCGACGATGACCGTGGCCATTGGCCCCAGCGCTCTCGCGGTGGCCGCCGCGCGTTCGATGGCCGCCGCGCCGGCGAGATCCAGGCGAGTCAGCACGATCGTATGGGCGGCACAAAGCTGGGCCGCCGCGAGTTCGAAATCGTCGCCCGCGGCGGCGGGCCGGTCAGCGGCGCAGGTCGCTACCACCCTGACGCGCATGGCAAGCTGCGACAGCGCGCCAAGGCTGCGCAGCACCGCGCCGGGGTGCGAGAGGCCGCTGCATTCCAGGATGATGCGGGCGAAGGGTGGTTTGCCGGCCAGTCGTCCCGTCTCTATCAACGCCTCTACGGTGTACAGCAGGTCGTTGGTCAGGCTGCAGCACACGCAGCCATTGCTGAGGGTCGCCATCGGCACACCGGAGCGTACGGCGATGATGGCGCCGTCGATATTGACTTCGCCAACGTCATTGACGATCACGGCGGTTTGCGTGTCGTCTCCACCTGCAAGGAAATCGCTTAGCAGCGTGGTCTTGCCGCTGCCAAGGAATCCGGTGAGCACGATGAAGTCAGTCGGCGCGCTCATGATTGGTGCGCCCACGGGTTGCGCGTGGCCGGCTCGTCAGCAGCGACGCGTTGGGCCACCATCGCCTCGACGTCGTCGAGCAGTTCCTGCGTGTCGAAGGCGACGCCATCCTTGATGGTGGTACGCAGGCAGCGCGTCCATTCGCCGCGCTGGTGCTGCTCGTTCAGGCGCAAGGCGCCCGTGCCATACAACAGCTTGAAATCGTCAAGCGGATTGCTGTCATGTATCAGGAGATCGGCGCGTTTGCCTACCTCCACCGAGCCGGTATCGTCTTCGATGCCCAGCAACTCCGCGCCGTGATAAGTGGCAGCGCGCAGGACCTCATGCGGATTGAAGCCGGCTTCTTGCAGCAGTTCCAGTTCGCGGATGAAGCCAAAGCCATAGACCTGGTACATAAAGCCGGAATCGCTGCCCGCGCAGACCCGCCCGCCCCGGTTCTTGTAGTCCCGCAGCCAGTGCATCCAGATCTGGAAGGACTCGCGCCACTCCACCTCGTTCTGCGTCGACCAGCGATACCAGTACGAGCCATGGCCCCCGCGATGGGGCTCGAAGTACTTCGACAGGTTGGGATCGGTGAAGCGTTCGTGCCAGTCCGCGCGCCGTGCGCGCATCAGGTCGCGATTGGCGTCATAGACATTCATGGTCGGCACGAAGGTATGGCCCGCTGCGAGAAAGGTATCCAGGACCTGGTCCCACTTTGCGCTGCCGGGCCTGGCCGCTTGCAGGAAGGTCGTGCCCGCGGTGGAGAAGCGCAGGTACTCATCGTTGTAGTGGTAGCCCTGCGGAAACGCCTGGACGGTCCGGTCTTCGAACAGTGCCTCGGGCAGGCCGTAGAAGTGCTCCGAACTGGTCAGGCCCCATTTCGCGGTGGTCAGCGCGTTCATGCGGCTCACCGCCAGCGTTGCATGATGGCAGCAGGTACGCAGGCCGAGCTGGCGCGCTTCGTCGAGCGCCGCCTCCATGATGGCGGGCGGCGCACCAAAGAACTTGACGCCGTCGGCGCCTTTCTTGCGCAGCTTCTGCATCCATTCGCGCGCGGCCGCTGGCGTATGGATCGTCTTCAGGTAGTCGTTGATCGCGGGGAAATAGGCATAGGCGAACAGGCGAGGCGCAGCGATCCGATGTGCGGCGGCTGCCTCCTTTTGTTGCAGTGTCCACGCCAGGCCATTGAACGCCCCGGTTTCCCGTACCGACGTTACGCCGTGGGCCAGCCAGAGCTTGTACACGTAGTCGGCGCCAGGCATGGTGCCGCTTGCCGCGTGGAAGGGCGCACCGATATGCGCATGGCTGTCGACGAAGCCGGGCGTGACGAAGCCGCCTTCGCAGTCGATCTCGAACTCGCCCGGTGCCGGGCGGCGCTCCGGCTTGATGGGAAGGTGCGGCGTGCCCACGCTGACGATGTCGGCGATACGGTTGCCCTCGACGACGATATCGACGATGCCCCAGGGTGGGGCGCCCGTGCCGTCAATCAGCGTGGCGCCGCGCAGCACCATGCGGCGAAAAGGCCCAACGCCCCGATCGCGGCCGGTTGCCGGCGCCACGCCCGGGAGGCGGTATTTCGCGAAACCGGCGACGATTTCCTCGCCGATCTCGATGGGATTGCCGGATGCATTGTCCATGGTCTGGTTGATCGTGCGGCGCAGCGCACTCGGGGGAGGATTTGGATACCTACTTTTTAGCCCTCCCGCGCGTTGGCGGACACCGACGGCACATAGCACCGGGCGCTACGGTTTTCCTCTCAAAGATAGGACGCCGCGCCGCCGAGGCTGGCCGGCGGCAGCTACGCTCGCCGCGCCGGCCGGTTGCCCAGGCCCACTGCAGCCGTGACCAGCAGGGCCCCCAGCAGGGTCGCCGGTTCGACGCGCCGGCCAAGGAAGACATGGACGAACAGGGTCGAGACCACCGGCACCGCGTAGGCGAACAAGGCGATGCGATGGGGATTTCCCTTCTTCATCGCGTAGTCCCACAGGTAAAACGCTCCCCCGAGCGGCCCAAGGCTGAGGTAGCCGAGAGTCAGCCATTGCTTGAGGTCCAGCGACAGTCCGGGCTGATCCGCCGTGGCCATGGCCGACGCCCATGTCGGGGCGGGCGCCGCGTAGATCGCCAGTGACACCACGCCGGCCGCGAGACAGTAGAGCGATACGGTGGACGTCGGCACTTCGGCGAAGCGCCTTGACCATACCGAGAAATACGCCCAGACCAGCGCCGAGACCAAGGCAAGCGTGTATCCGAGCCAGGCGCTTGCGTTGAACGCGGGCACCGCGCCAACACATGCCGCCGCGCCGGCAAAGCCCAGCAGCCCGGCCGCGACATGATGCCGGGCCAGCGCGTGTCCGCCCTGCCGCCTAAGCATCAGCGGCGTGAGGACGATGATGAATAGCGGCCACAGGTAGTGCAACAGGTTGGCCGCCACCGGATCTGCCGTCTGCAAGCTCAGGAAGTAGAGCGCATGATAGCCAAGCATGGCGGCACTTCCCACCAGCAAAGGTCTGGCGCGCAAATGGCGCCAGCGCACCCAGGGCAGGCCAAGTGCGCCGCCCCCGATCAGCGCCAGCCCGGTGGTCAACAACGGGGGAAGTGCGGACAGGCTCACCACGGAAACGGCAAGCGTGCTCCAGATCAGCAAGGCGCAGATGGCCAGCGTGGTCGGCATGATGCGGTCCGCAAATGGCGCGAAGGGGCGCGGTCAGCCGGCATCCGCCTGGCTCAGGACGAATAACGGGGCGGTATAGGGAGCGAGTGCCTCGATGCGGGCGAGGGCGGCCGGGTCGATGCGCTCCTGCTCGCAAAGCAATGCCAGCGCCCCGACAGTACGCTGGCAGACGACCAGCGGGATGTTGACAAGCGTCCTTGTTCCCAGCGAGCGCAGCAGGGCGTGATCGGGAAAATAGCGAACCAGTGCGCTGCTGCCCGAGGCGACCAGGACGCGTTGCGCCTGCAGGACATGGGCCGACCATTCGCTGCCAGACAGATGCTTCCAGCCTCCCACAGGATAGGCAGACGGTACGCTGGAGAAGATGCGACGGACGTCACCGGGGTCGTCGGCGCCTTCGCTCGCATGCTTCGTGACCAGTGCCGTCATATGGCGGAAAGGAAGGGCAATCGCTGCAGCGTGCCCCCATTGCGTGAATGCCTCGTCCATCGACCGCGCCGAACGCACCGCCGCCGCGGCTTGCCCGGGCAAGTTGCCGGCAGTCGATGCCTCCCTTGCCGGATATTCGGGCGCAGCCGAATACGACCGCGTTGTGGGCGCCAGCAAGGCGGCGCCGCAAATCGTTGCAAATCCACGTCTGTCCACAGTACTCTCCCGGTCGGCGTTGCTGGGAGACAGCTTAGACAAGGTGCACGCCCATCACTTCCTATCGATGCAAGGAATCTGCCCGCTGGCTTTCCTATCGCTCGCAGCACCGTGATGCGTCGCCTCCAATGCGCTCGTGGCGCAGCCGTGATGCCCGTGGCGCCTCGCATTGACTACCGTTATATACATCGCTATATTTCGGTCATTGGGCAATCGCCAGCCGCCACCCGGCCACCGCCGGGATCGGCAATGGCTTGCGAGCCCAGCTCCACAAGGCATTGCCGTGAACCAGTCGTTGCTGATTCTGGATGCGTTTTCGCTCTCGCCCGGCGAGCCGGCCTGCCGCGCGCTGGCCGGCGTGCTGGAAAGCGCCAACGCGGCCTGGCTGCCCAGGTTCGCGCAGTGGTTGGGGCTTGCCGAGCCCGAGTTCTGGCAGATGCTGGATCACTGCTTTCCTGGTGCAAGGGCGGCGGGGTGGGCGCCGGAGTCGGTGCCGGTCGATGCCGCCGCCTTGCCTTGCGAGTTTCCCGACCTGGTGCAGATGCTGATCGCATCTGGCAATCCCGCTCGCCCGGAAACGCGCTGGGCCGCGCACGCGCTGGCCAGCGGCTGCTTTGGCGGCTCCCATCTCTGGCACGACATGGGCTTGTCGGGCCGGCACGATGTTTCGCGCTTGCTGCAGGCGTACTTTCCTTCGCTCTATGCGGCCAACACCACGGACATGAAGTGGAAGAAGTTCTTCTACCACGAGCTATGCCGGCGGCTGGACCTGCACCCGTGTCCCGAACCGGCCTGCGCCGGATGCGACAACTACGCTAGCTGCCACGGCGCCGAGTCGGTGATCAACTGGCGCTAGACAGGCACGCGCCCGCGGCCTGGCTGGCGTAGAATCCGTCGCTTTGAAATCGCCATAAATAGCAAAATCGCTGAGCGTGGGCGATTTCAATCCGACACTGAAGGCAATGACCAGTCAATTCCCTTTCCTGAGCCGCGTAATCCTGCTGGCGGCATTAGCGCTGCCCGGCATTTCCCAGGCCCGCGACTACCGCGGGCCCGGAACGGTCGGCGAAGGCCCATACCGGCATCAGTTCGTGCTGCGCGATGCGGTGACCGGGGAGCCCATGCCGCAAGCGCGCTATCGGCTGGCGCTGCCGGAGCACCAGATCGCGGGCATACCGGTTGGCCCGGGGGAGAAGGCCAGCGTGGTCTTCGGCGTTACCGACCGGCAAGGCCGTACCGTGTCGGTGCGCCTGCCCAGCCGCCATGCGCAGGCGTACTGGATCTTCGACGCCATCGTGGGAGAGGGCGATTTCGGCAGGGGATTCTCCACGCGGGGTGGCGCCGATGGCAAGCCGGTTCCGAAGATGGCCTATGTGCTGGACGTCGAGGGCAGCTATCTGTTCTGCGGCATGACGAATAGCCGCGGCAACACATACTTTGCGCAGAGCCGTCGGGTGCGCACGCTGAGTCTGGCGATGACCGGTGCGGATCTTGGCGCAGCGGATCTTGCCTGGTGCAAGCGGGCGGCGGAGGTGATCGCAGCGCTGCCGGACGACGTCGCGCCGGCGTTGGTATTCCGGCAGATGCTCGGCCTTTATGAAGCCGGAAAGACGGGGCTCGATCCGGATTTCCAGGCTCGCATCCGGAGAAAGCTGCTGGACCTGGCAGTGGCGAGCGGGGATGGCCAGCAACTGGTGATCGCGCGCAGCCTTGCGCCGATGCCTGCCGAGCCGCTCTCGCCTCAACCTGGGCAGTGAAAGCGTCCGGGACTTGCGTCGCCAATTAGAAACGAAGCCGGCAAAAAGCCGGCAAGGCGAAGGCGCAATGGCCCGCTACAGCATCGCCGAGTGCAGATGGTGCGGATCGTCCAGCATATCCGCCACGATCTGCAGCGATTCCTCCATCTCGTCGCGCTCTCCCGGCCCGCCCAGGCAGAGACGGATCGCATCCGGCGGATTGCCATCGGTGGAAAACGCCGCGCTCGACACCGCGCCGATGCTGCGCGAGCGCAGATGCAGTGCCAGCTCCGAGGGGCGCCAGCCGCTGTCCGGGGGAATTGGCAGCCAGAGATGGAAGCCTTCCGGGTCAGCGTCGTAGGGCCGTCCCGCAAAGACCTCGCGCGCCACGAGCTGGCGGGCCACGCACTCGGCGCGAATGGCCTTGAGCATGTCTTCCGCCGTGCCGTCCTTGATCCACGACGTGGCCAGCAGTGTATTGAACGGGCTCGCCATGACGGTTGTGGCGCGCAGGGTGCCGGCCAGACGCTGGGTCTGGCGCGCGGTGGGGCCGTTGATAAAGGCAATGCGTAATCCGGCGCCAAAGCATTTCGACAGGCCGGTGACGTAGTAGGTGAGCTCCGGCGCGAGCGTGGCCAGCGCATCGGGCGTGCGCTGCGGCAGCATGCCGTAGGCATCGTCCTCGATGATCGGCACGCTGTAGCGCAGGGCGATATCCGCCAGGATTTCGCGCCGTCCCTGGGGCATCGTTTTGGTGCTGGGGTTCTGCAGCGTGGGATTGCAGTACAGCGCGCTGGGCTTTTGCGTCTTGCATAGCGTCTCAAACGCGGGGCCGAGGGGGCCTTCCTCATCGCTGGGCAGGGCCTGCAGTTGCACGCCGAGCTGCGTGGCGATGGCCTTGATGCCGGGGTAGGCCAGCGTATCCAGGCAGATCGTCTGCCCGGGCCGGGCCAGCAGCGACACCAGCGCCACCAGCGCGCTGTGAATGCCCGGGCAGATCAGCACGGTATCCGCGCGGCAGGCGGGCACATAGCGTTTCAGCCATTCGGTCGCCACGGCGCGATCCGCCGGCGTGCCGCCGAAATCCTGGTAGCGCAGCAGGTCGTAGGGATCCGTTGTGCTCATCAGGCGTGCTGCCGACTCGCGCAGCCTCACGGTCAGCGCCGGCGGCTCGGGCGGGTTGTTCATGGTCATTTCGGCACCCGTGCCCGCGCGCAGCGGCAGCGCCGGCGCACGCCCGCGCACAAAGGTGCCGCTGCCGGCCTTGGCGTCGATTAGCCCGCGCTTGCGGGCTTCCGCGTAGGCGCGTGCCACGGTGGTGTAGTTGAGCTGCAGCGCATCGGCCAGGTCGCGCAGCGCCGGGAGGCGGTCGCGCGCTTGCAGGCGGCCGCTTGCCAGGTCTTCCTCGATCAGGTCGGGGATCATCAGGTAAGCGGGTTTGGCGCTCTCGGAGAGGCGTTTGAGCCAATGGCTGGCAAGTCCGGACAAGGCGGGCTCCTGGCGTTCGGTGCGGGTTCATCAGACGTTTCAGGCTACCACAATGATCGTTTTTTGCCATCCAATTGATCGCATAATTAATTGCGCAATGATGGTGCGAAATCGCGGAATTGCACCGCTTGCGGGCGCGTTCGCCCTGCTGGCGTGTTCCGTCGCAGTGCATGGCCTCCAAACGCCTGTATCGGCAAACGCACAAGCGTTTCGCGCACATTTCGCCATCCGGAAAATCAGCGATGCGATCAATGAGCGATTCGCTGCTTGATCGGCAATTGATCGCATGGGCGGGCATGGCAGATGGCATGTCCCATGCTCAAGGAGTGGTGTCGGCCCAGCGCCGATCGATCGACTGATCCACCAACCCTATGGAGTGCAACATGCCCGCAGTCAACAAACCGGCCCACAAGAAAGGCGACTTCCTGGTCGACTACGAAGAGAAGGTATTCGAGGACGTCAAGGCAGAACCGGGCGAGAAGGCCCTGGTCACCTTCCACACCGTGGCCTTCGAAGGCTCGATCGGCTTCGTCAACCTGTTGCAGGCCACGCGCCTGCAACGCAAGGGCTTCGAGACCTCCATCCTGCTGTATGGCCCGGGCGTGACGCTTGGCCTGCAGCGCGGTTTTCCCACGCTGGGCGACGAAGCCTTCGCCGGCCACCTCAACTTCAACAAGCAGATCACCAAGTTCATGGAAGAGGGCGGCAAGGTCTACGCCTGCCGCTTCGCGCTGCAGGCGCTCTATGGCCATGGCGAAGCGTCGCTGATCGAAGGCATCCGCCCGATCAGCCCGCTCGACGTGCTGGACCTGAAGCTGATCCACCGCAAAGAGAACGCGCTGATCCTGGATACCTGGACGGTTTAACGTTTCGGTTTAACGCTTCAACGCTTAGAAAAAAGGCGGGCATCACCATGTCACAGAAACGCATTGTGCGCGCGGCCGCGGTCCAGATCTCACCGGACCTCGAGCACGGCGAAGGCACCCTCGCCAAAGTCTGCGAGGCCATCGACCGCGCGGCGCGGGAAGGCGTGCAGCTGATCGTCTTCCCGGAAACCTTCCTGCCGTACTACCCGTACTTCTCCTTCGTACGGCCGCCCGTGCAATCCGGCAGCGACCACATGCGCCTGTACGAGCAGGCGGTGGTGGTGCCCGGCCCCGTCACCCATGCCGTGTCCGAGCGCGCGCACCGGCACGCCATGGTGGTGGTGCTCGGCGTCAACGAGCGCGACCACGGCAGCCTCTACAACACGCAGCTCATCTTCGATACCGACGGCCGCCTGGTGCTCAAGCGCCGCAAGATCACGCCGACCTTCCATGAACGCATGATCTGGGGCCAGGGCGACGCGGCCGGCCTGAAGGTGGCCGATACCACCATCGGCCGCGTGGGCGCGCTGGCTTGCTGGGAGCACTACAACCCGCTGGCCCGCTACGCGCTGATGACCCAGCACGAGGAAATCCATTGCAGCCAGTTTCCCGGCTCGCTGGTGGGGCCCATTTTTGCCGACCAGATCGAAGTCACCATTCGGCATCACGCGCTGGAATCCGGCTGCTTCGTGGTGAACGCCACCGGCTGGCTGACCGACGAGCAGATCGCCTCGGTGACCACCGACCCCGCCTTGCAAAAGGCGCTGCGCGGCGGCTGCAACACCGCCATCGTGTCGCCGGAGGGCCAGCACTTGGCGCCGCCGCTGCGCGAGGGCGAGGGCATGGTGATAGCGGATCTGGACATGTCGCTCATCACCAAGCGCAAGCGAATGATGGATTCGGTGGGGCACTACGCCCGGCCCGAATTGCTCAGCCTTGCCATCAACGACCGGCCGGCGGCGACAGCATCGCCCATGGCCACCGCATTCTCCAACTACCACGGGAGCACCCACCATGAACTCCAGCGAGATGACTTCGGCCTCGAGCCGGTTGTCGGTAACTGAACTTCGGACCGAGCTGCAATCGGTGGGGCTGCGCCTGCTCGACCCGGCGGCGGGCGCCGCCAGCCGGCGCGGCGGCGCGGGTCCGTCGGACCACAAGGCGGTGACCGTGGACGGCGTGACCATCATGGTGCCGGTGCATACCAACACCGCCTGGCATTCGCCGTACGTGGCGTCGTCGCCGGATGGCAAGGGCACCAGCGCGCTGATGCGCGGCACGATCCCGATTGCGAACATCAGCTTTCCGAAGGCGCCGCGCTTCTATGCCCTGCAGACGATGGACGGCGTGCCGTATTCGCACATCGCCACGCTGCACAGCGCGGACGTGCTGGCTACCACGGTGCTGCAAACCTGCATCCGCTACGAGAGCCGGCGCAAGACCTGCAAGTTCTGCGCGATCGGGCAATCGCTCGCGGCGGGGCGCACCATTGCGCGCAAGACACCGGAGCAACTGGCTGAAGTGGCGCGCGCCGCGGTGCTGCTGGACGGCGTCAAGCATATGGTGCTGACCACCGGCACGCCGCCCACGCCCGACCGTGGCGCCCGCATCCTTTGCGAAAGCGCGTTCGCGATCAAGGCCGCGGTGGACCTGCCAATCCAGGCGCAGTGCGAGCCACCGGACGACGACCGCTGGTTCGACCGCATGAAGGCCTCGGGTATCGACACGCTGGGCATGCACCTGGAAGTGGTCACGCCGGCCCTGCGTGAGCGGATCATGCCGGGCAAGGCGGCGGTGCCGATCAGCCGTTATATGGAAGCCTTCAAGGCCGCGGTTGCGGTGTTCGGCCGGGGGCAGGTGAGCACGTATATCCTCGCCGGCCTTGGTGACAGCGCTGAGACCATCCTGTCGATCTCGAAGGAACTGGTCGAGCTTGGCGTCTACCCCTTCGTGGTGCCCTTCGTGCCCATTACCGGCACGCCGCTGGAAGACCATCCGGCGCCGCCGCCGGCGTTCATGAAGTCCATCCTCAAGCCGCTCGGCGCCATGATCAGCGCGGCGGGCATGCGCTCGGCGGATATCAAGGCGGGTTGCGGCAAGTGCGGCGCTTGCTCCTCGCTGTCTTCGTATGAAGAGGTGGCGGCATGAGCGACGATCTCTGTGTGGAAGTGCCCGTGGCCACCACGTTCCGCATCCGCTGGGCCGGGGTGCAGTGGGAGGAGGAGCAGGCCATGGCGCTGCGCCGGGCGGTGTTCTGCCATGAGCAAGGCATCTTTGTTGGGGACGACCGCGACGAGATCGATGAGATGGACGAGATGGACGGCAGGGCGCAGTTGCTGGTGGCGGTGAAGTGCCAGGCGGGCGAGCCCGAGATGGTGGTCGGCACCGTGCGCATCCACGAAACCGAGCCTGGCGTGTGGTTTGGCTCCCGGCTTGCCGTGCACGTCGCGTACCGCAGCCACGGCAAGATCGGCGCGACGCTGATCAAGCTGGCGGTGAGCAGCGCGAACGGGCTGGGCTGCACCCGCTTCCTCGCCCACGTGCAGAGCCAGAATGTGCCGCTGTTCCGCCGCTTGCATTGGCATGTGCTGGCCGAGGAAACGTTGCTCGGCCGCCCGCACCACCTGATGCAGGCGGACCTGGACTTCTACCCGGCGTGCCTGACGCCGCGCGTCGGCTTGTCGACGCTGGGCAGGAGCGGGACATGAGCGTCGCGCAGATTGTGCAAAGCCTGCGCGCCAGCCGCGGCTTTGGCCACAAGACCGACATCGCCGGCGTGCTGTCGTCGCTGGGCAATGCGCTGCCGGGCGGCATGCGCGATCTCGGGCAGGCGGTGGCGGTGGGCGACGATTGCGCCGCCATTGCCGACCATGATGGCTACCTGCTGTTTGCGATCGAAGGCATGGTCCGGGATTTCATCGATGCCAAGCCGTGGTTCGCGGGCTATAGCGCGGTGATGGTCAATGTCAGCGACATCTATGCCATGGGTGGCCGGCCGCTGGCCGTGGTGGACGCCATTTGGAGCCACGGCGTGGCCGACGGCGCCGAAGTCCTCAAGGGCATGGCGGCGGCCTCCGCGGCCTATGGCGTGCCCATCGTTGGGGGGCACAGCAATGCCCGCAGTGATCACGCCCAGCTTGCGGTGGCCATTGTCGGTCGGGCGCGCCGATTGCTATCGAGCTTCGCTGCGCGGCCGGGCGACCGGCTGCTCATGGCGGTCGATTTGCGCGGCGCCTTTGCCGAGCCGTATCCATACTGGAACGCCTCCACCGAGGCGCCGCCCGCGCGGCTGCGGGCCGATCTCGAACTACTGCCCGCGCTGGCCGAGGACGGCCTGTGCGCCGCGGCCAAGGACATCAGCATGGCCGGCACGCTGGGCACGGCGCTGATGCTGCTGGAATGCTCCGGCGTGGGCGCGCGGATCGACCTGGACCGTATCCCGGCGCCCGCGGGCGTGCCCATGGAGCGCTGGCTTTCCGCGTTTCCCAGCTATGGCTTTCTGCTCGCCGTGCGGGAGGAGGACGTGGAGCGCGTTACCGCGCGCTTTGGCGCGCGGGACATTGCTTGCGCGCAGATCGGCGTGATCGACGATTCGCGTCGGGTCATGGTCGGCGCGGGCGGGGAGAGCGCTTTGCTGTGGGATTTCGCGCACGACGCCTTCATCGTTCCGCGGGCTGAGTGTCCAGCGCGGGACGCCACCCACATCGATGCCTGAGGAGCCTTCATGCCAGTCACCCATTTCCGCATACGTTGGCCCGACCAGAGCGAGGCCACCTGTTACTCCCCGTCTTCGGTGATCACGGAGTTCTTTGTCCCGGGGCAGGACTACACGCTGGACGAGTTCCTGGAGATCGCCAGGCGCGCGCTGGGCAGCGCCTCGGAGCGCGTCAGGGCCAAGTATGGCTATGCCTGCTCTTCTGCCATGGACCAGCTTGAACAGATCGAGACAAGCGCCGCGCGTTTTTGCGCGCAGCCGGACGCCACGGTGCGCGTGCTTGGCTTTGGGCGGTAGGTACTTTCGCACCACTGGTTTGCTCCCCTCTCCCACGCAGTGGGAGAGGGGCCGGGGGAGAGGGTGGGCGCTAGCTCGGAGTGAGAGCCTTCGCCGCTGCCACCGCCCGCCCTCTCCCCCGCCCCTCTCCCGCAAACGGGAGAGGGGAGACAACATTTAGCACTTGGCCGACCCTCACACAGCATTCAAAGAAGGACCCAACATGTCTACCACCCTCAACGAAACCCAGGCCACCGGCACCGCTCCCAAGCACTACAGCGTCATCGTCGTCGGCGGCGGCCAGGCTGGCTTGTCCATGAGCTACTACCTCAAGCAGGCCGGCATCGATCATCTCGTGATCGAGAAGCACACCGTCACCCACACCTGGCGCAGCCAGCGCTGGGATGCCTTCTGCCTGGTCACGCCGAACTGGCAGTGCGCCTTGCCCGGCTATCCCTACCAGGGCAACGACCCGCACGGCTTCATGAAGAAGGATGAGATCACCGCGTACCTCGACGGCTTTATCCGCATGGTGAACGCCCCGGTGCTGGAGCACACCGAGGTCCGGCGCGTGAAACCGCTGGAGCAGGGCGGCTATCTTGTCGCTACCTCGCAGGGCGACTTCACAGCCGGGCAGGTGGTGGTGGCCTCCGGCGGCTATCACACGCCGATCGTGCCGCGCATGGCCGAGCGCCTGCCGGCCAGCATCCGGCAGATCCAGTCCTCCGAGTACCGTAGCGCGCAAGCCTTGCCCGAAGGCGGCGTGCTGGTGGTGGGCTCCGGCCAGTCCGGCGCGCAGATCGCGGAAGACCTGCACCTGGCGGGCCGCAAGGTGTTCCTGGCCGTTGGCCAGGCGCCGCGCTGCGCGCGCTTCTACCGTGGCCGGGATGTAGTGGACTGGCTGGCCGACATGCAGTACTACGACATGCCGGTGCAGGAGCATCCGCTGCGCGAAGGCGTGCGCGACAACACCAATCACTACGTGACCGGCCGCGATGGCGGGCGCGACATCGACCTGCGCAAGTTCGCCACCGAAGGCATGGAGCTGTTCGGCGCGCTGGAAGATTTCCATGACGGCAAGCTGCGCTTCACGCCGAACCTGAAAGCCAACCTCGACGATGCGGACGACACCTACAACCGCATCAACGCCAGCATCGACAAGTTCATCGACAAGCACGGCATTGCCGCGCCCACCGCCAGCACCTATGTGCCGGTATGGACGCCGGGCGAGGAGCGCTGGGCACTCGACGTGGAGCAGGCGGGCATCGGCGCCATCGTCTGGTGCATCGGGTTCCGCCCGGATTTCAGCTGGCTGGAGGCGCCGGTGTTCAACGGGCGCGGCTATCCCGGCCACGTGCGTGGCGTGACAGCGCAGGACGGCCTGTACTTCCTCGGCCTGCCGTGGCTGCACACCTGGGGCTCCGGGCGCTTTTCGGGCATTGCGCGCGATGCCGGGTACCTGGCGGCCGTAGTCAGCGAGAAGCTTGGCGCGCAAGCCCTGGCAGCCTGACATGTTTCGCGCTAGCACAAGCTATGTCGCCGGCATGCCGAACCTGTCCTATACCGGCCTGTCGGAGAACTGGCTGCTCAAGGCTTGCGGCGACCTGCACTGGCAGGGGCTGGCGGCGCTGTCCGGGCAGGCGCTGCCGGCGTTCCGCGACGCGCAGGGCAACAAGGCTTACGCCGCGTTCACCGCGATCCGGCTGCGGGAGGCCTCGCTGGAAGCGCTTGGCGAGAACGCCGGCTTCTCGGTGAACACGCAGTTGATGCGGGTGGCCGGCGCGCGCCACTTCAGCACGCATGCGCTGAGGCTCGATGGCGATGGGGGTGGCTCAGGTGCAAGACGTGCCGAGGTATCGATGATGTCCACCTTCATCCGCCGTGAGCGCGAACGCGACAATCGTTCGGTGGTCAGGGCTGCTTTCAACATGCCGGCGGACGGGCCGCCACCCGCTGCGGCGGCGGAGATGGGCGCGCTCGCCAAGCGCTTCCGGGCGGGCGACTGGACCACCCATCTTGGCCTGGAGCAGGCACGGCACCTTGGCCGCCACATGGCCGAATACCTGCCTTGCCCCTATACCGACTTCAACGGCGCGGACCTGCTCTACTTCGCCAACTTCCAGGCCATCGTCGACCGCGCCGAATGGCAATGGCAGCGTTTCGACGAGCCGCCGGTGATTGCGGGGCGCGACCTGTTCTTCCACGGCAACGTCAATCTTGGCGAAGCGCTGGAACTGTCGTTCTCCGCCGTGGAGATCGGGCAGGGCGGACTAGCCCATTGGTGCGAGGTCCGGCGCGGCAGCGACGGCGAGAAGATCGCCGATGTGGTGACACGCAAGCGGTGGAGAGTGCGATGAGCGCAGCTGATGGAAGGGGACTGGCGCTCAAGCCCGTCTATACCGCTGCTGACCTGGATGGGTTGCAGCACCTGGGCACGCTGCCCGGCGAGGCGCCGTTCGTGCGCGGGCCGCATCGCTCCATGTACGCGGGCAAGCCGTGGACCATCCGGCAGTACGCGGGCTTTGCCGACGCCACCGCCTCCAACCTGGCATTCCGGCAGGCGCTGGCGCAGGGGGCGCAGGGTTTGTCGGTCGCGTTCGACCTGCCGACCCATCGTGGCTACGACTCCGATCATCCGCTGGCGCAGGCGGACGTTGGCATGGCCGGCGTGGCGATCGATTCCGTCGAGGACATGAAGCGCTTGTTCGATGGCATCGCACTGGACCGCGTCTCCGTCTCCATGACCATGAGTGGGGCCGTCCTGCCGGTGCTGGCCGCGTTCCTGGTGACGGCCGAGGAAGCCGGCGTCCCGCTCGAGCAACTCAGCGGGACGATCCAGAACGACATCCTCAAGGAGTACATGGTCCGCAACACCTGGATCTTCGCGCCCGGGCCGTCGATGCGGATCTGCGCGGATGTGGTGGCTTACCTGTCGCGGCATGTGCCGAGATTCAACGGCATGTCGATTTCCGGCTACCACTTCCAGGAAGCCGGGGCGGACCCGGTGCTGGAACTGGCGCTGACGCTGGCCAACGGGCAAGAATACGTCAGGCACATCGGCGAGCGCGGGCTGGATGTGGACGCATTCTGCGCGCGCCTGAGCTTCTTCTTCGGCGTGGGCAAGGATTTCTTCATCGAGATCGCCAAGCTGCGCGCCGCCCGGCTGCTGTGGTGCGAGATCGTTCGCGGGCTCGGGGGCACCACGGATCGCGCCACCACGCTGCGCACGCACTGCCAGACTTCGGGATGGTCGCTGACGGCAAAGCAGCCGGACAACAACATCGTGCGGACCACGGTGGAAGCCATGGCCGCGGTGTTCGGCGGCACGCAGTCGCTGCACACCAACGCCTACGACGAAGCCCTGGCCCTGCCCAGTGTCCATTCCGCCAGGCTGGCGCGCGATACCCAGCTGATCCTGCAGCACGAGATGGGCCTGTGCGGCGTGGCCGACCCGTGGGCCGGCTCCTACATGATGGAGTCGCTGACCGCGCAGATGGCGCAAGAGGTGCGCGCGGTGATGGCCGAGATTGCCGCTGCTGGTGGCGTGCTGGCCGCAATCGAGTCGGGCTGGGTGCATGAGCGCATTCATCGCGCCGCCGTGGCCACGCAGGCGGACATCGACGAAGGCAGGCGCGTTATCGTCGGCGTCAACCGCTACCAGGCGGCGGCCGACGAGGCGCCATCCTGCCGGGAGATCGACGGGCGGCAGGTCCGGGCACAGCAGGGCGAGCGCCTGGCCAGCCTGCGGGCAAGCCGCGACCACGCAGCCGTATCCCGTGCGCTGCGCGCGCTGACTGACGCGGCGCGCAGCGGCGAGGAAAACCTGCTGGCCCTGACCATGAACGCCATCCGCTGCCGCGCGACCATTGGCGAGTGCACGCAGGCGCTGGAGCCAGTGTGGCCGCGCCATGCGATGGCGCCTCGCTACGCCCGCCAAGCCTACGGCGTGGCCCTGCACGACAGCCCGGCCTGGGAAGCGGCCCGCGAGCAGGTCCATGCGCTGGCGGCGCGCCTTGGCAGGCCGCCGCGCATCCTGATTGCCAAGCTCGGGCAGGACGGCCATGACCGCGGCGCCAGGGCCGTGGCCGCGGCGCTCTCCGATGCCGGGTTCGCGGTCACGCTGGGGCCGCTGTTCCAGTCGCCGGAAGACGCTGCGGCGATGGCCGTGCACGGGCGGGTTGACGCGGTGGGTGCATCGTCCCTGGCGGGCGCCCACCTGGCGTTGCTGCCTCGCCTCATCGATGGCCTGCGCGCTCGCCGGCTGGAAGCGTTGGTCTTCGCGGGCGGCGTGATTCCCGCCAGCCACGCCCGGCGGCTGCGCGGCCAGGGGGTGAGCGCGATCTTCGGGCCGGGTGTCACCATGGCGGCCATCGTCATGGAGATCGCAGGCGCGTTGCTGGGGGATGCGGGCAAGGCAATCGTGAACTCAAGGCGGCACGGTCAACCAATGGTTGGACAGAAATAGTCATGGCAAACGCCGATGGTTTTATATAATGAAACATCTTTCATTGAATGAAATCATCATATGCAGAATCTTGCGGAGACGAAACTGGCGGAGCACGTGGCCGCCATGCAACATCGACCCCTGGCGCAGCCCACCCGGGACCGCCTCGCCCAGGCCTTGCTCGACTGGTTCACGGCCGGCTGGTCGGCGAGCCCGATGCCGCAGGCGGCGACCATGCGCACGCTGGCGCGGGATTGCATGCCCGGCGAGGAGGGTCCCGCCGCGGTGTTTGGCGGGCGCGGCATGACGCCACTGGGTGCGGCGTTTGCCAACGCCGGCATTGCCCATCTACGCGAAATCGACGATGCGCATCGCGCGGCCATGCTGCATCCGGGCGTGATCGCCATCTCGCCGGTGCTGGCGCTGGCCGTCGCGCAGGGCCTGAGCCAGCGTCGCGTGGCCGATGCCATCGTGGCCGGCTATGAGGTTTCATTGCGCGTGGGGGAGGCGCTCGGCACCCGGCACGCGGCCAACTTCCATGCGACGGCGACGGCCGGCGCCGTGGGGGCTGCGGCGGCGGCCGGTGTGGCGTTGGGGCTGACGCCCGTTCAGTTGCATCACGCCATGGGGATCGGCGCCACGCAGGCGGCCGGTCTCTGGCAACTGGTCGACGACGACGCGCACGAATCCAAGTCGCTCCATCCGGCCTTTGCGGTGCGCAACGGCATTTACGCGGCGTTCGCCGCGCGCGCCGGGTTGCCCGGCGCCCGAGCCTTCATGACGGGCAAGCGCGGCCTCTATGCGCTGATGGCCGGCGACGGGCCGCTGCAGGCGCTGGACGGCGAGCTGGACGCGCCGGAGCGCATCAACACGGCCACCATCAAGGCCTGGCCTTGCTGCGCGCAACTCTTCACGCCGCTGGACGCGACCCGCGCGCTGATGGCCGCGCATGCCTTCACCCCCGAGGAGATCGTGTCGGTCGACGTGACGATCTTTCCCCACGCGCTCAAGATCGCCGGGGTGATATGGCCCGCCAAGCCCGCCGAAACCTGTTTCAGCCTGCGCTACGTTGTTGCCACGCTCTTGCTCAAAGGCAGCTTGGGCATCGAGGACATGGAAGCGCCCGAGCTGGACTCACCGGCGCTGCTCGCGCTTGCTGAGAAGATCAAGGTCGCGACCGACGACGAGTTCCAGCTTGCCTTCCCGCGCAAGCGGCCGGCCAGGGTCACCATTGCGCTACGCGACGGCCGGCGCGTCAGCGCGCTGCGTGAATTGCGGCGCGGCGATCCGGAAGACCCGTTCGACTGGGCCGCCCTGCAGGCCCGGATGCGCGCCTTCGCACCTGCCATGGACGACCCCACAGCCGCCGGCATTGCCGGCTGGTGCGCAGGCTTCGCCGATGCGGATGGGGACCAGGCGGCTTGCACCGTGCCGCCGGCGTTGTTCGGCGCGGCCGCACCGGGCTAAGCTGCGCGCACTCGCCCCTGGCGCGTGCAGTATGGCGCGCAGAGCCGTTCAGTGGGTGGCGGAAGGTTTGGTGTTGAAGCCCTGCTGCGCCAACTCGCGGCGCACCACGTCGACAGCCCTCAACTGGGCTTGCTCGTTGTGGCGCGAAGCGAGCCCGATGACTACCAGCGCGCCCAGGAAGGTGCCGTCGCTTTCGAACACCGGTAGCGCCACCGAGGCCATTTCGGCCACGCGCTCGGAACGCGTCATCGCGTAGCCCCTTTCATGGATGTCCTTCGCCTGCGGCGTGTCGTCGCCGGTGAAGGCCTTCAACACGTGCGCCGAGGAGCCGCCGTCGGCCAGCCGGATGCGCGTGCCGACCTCCACATGATGGCGCACCTCCTTCGATGTGTTCTCGCGGAACAGACAGACGCGCTCGTTGCCGCTGCGCACATAGAAGGCCACCGTTTCGCCGGTTTCCCGCATGGTGTTGTGCAACACCGGCTGCATGCGCGTGCCGAGATCGAAGGTGCTGCGGTAGAGCATGCCCATATGCAGCAGGGCCGGTCCAGGCGCATAGCTGCCGCTGTCGAAGCGGTGAACCATGCGCGCACGCATCAGCACGCCGAGCAGGCGCAGCAGCGTGGCCTTGTCCAGCCCGGTGCATTCGGCAAGCTCGCGCAGCGACAGGCGCAAGCGCTCTTCGCTGAAGCATTCGAGGATCGCGATGCCGCGCTCCAGCACGCCAGCCGGCGGCTTGGGCCCGGTTGAAACGGCGTCGTCGTGTCCGCTATCGGCGTCGCCACCTGGCTCGGCCGTGGCAGTGGCCGCGGCCTTGGCGCCCGCGGACGTCTTGGTGCGTGAGGTCTTCATCTTTTCGGCGTGTGTCGTCCACGAAATCCACGCTTGACACGGGTTTCGTGACTCTCTATAGTTTTATTCATTAAAACACATTTCATTCAATGAAACAACAAGGCGCGGTGAGGCAAGGCGCTGGCCCGAGCGGTTTGGCCATGCCGGAAGGCAATCGACCTTGCCCCCGCCGGAGACTATTGTCGCTGATCGCAAGCCGAGCCCCCCAAGGCAGGCGCAGCGGCACTTACCTGAGGCTTCAAGTCCATGCAATCCGGAAGTGATCCTTTTATCGCTGTGCTGTCCAGCATCGTCGGCGCTGCCAACGTCCTCACGCGGGAGGAAGACGTGGCGCGCTACGTCTCGGACTGGCGGCGCAACTATCCGGGTGCCGCGCGCGCCGTGGTGCGCCCGGCCAGCACCGGCGAGGTCGCTCGTGTGGTGGCGGCGTGCGGCGCGCACGGCGTGCCGCTGGTGCCGCAGGGCGGCAATACCGGGCTGGTCGGCGGATCCACCCCCGATGCCTCGCGCACGGAAGTGGTCTTGAGCCTGGGCCGCATGACCGCAGTGCGCGGCGTCGATCCGCTCAACAACACCATGACGCTGGAAGCCGGCTGCACCGTGCTGGCGGCGCAGGAAGCCGCCGCCGCGCAGGGCCGGCTGTTCCCGCTGTCGCTGGCCTCTGAAGGCAGCGCCACCGTGGGCGGCGTCTTGTCGACCAATGCCGGCGGCGAGCAGGTGCTGCGCTATGGCAATACGCGCGAGCTGACCCTTGGCGTTGAAGTGGTGCTGGCAGACGGCCAGGTGCTCGACAGCCTGGCGGGCCTGCGCAAGGACAATACCGGCTACGACCTCAAGCAGCTCTTCATCGGCAGCGAGGGCACGCTGGGCGTGGTGACGGCCGTCACCTTCAAGCTGTTCCCGCCGCCCCGTACTGTCATCACCACCTGGATGGCGGTGCGCGATCCGCAAGCCGCAGTGGAGATGCTAAGCCGCCTGACCGGCGCCGTGGGCGAGCGGGTCACCGCCTTCGAGCTGATCGGCCGCGAGGCGCTGTCCCAGGTGCTCGCGCACCCGCTGGCGGGCATGCGCGACCCGCTGCCGGACAACTATGCCTGGGCGGTGCTCTTCGATGTGTCCGAGACCTCGCCGCGGCTCGATCCGCGCCCGGCGGTGGAAGACATACTGGGCGAGGCCATGGAAGACGGCCTGGTTGCCGACGCCGTGATCGCCGCGTCCGAGCGCCAGGCCCACGAACTGTGGGCACTGCGCGACCACGTGCCCGAAGCCCAACGCCTGTGCGGGCCGTCGATCAAGCACGACATCTGCGTGGCAACCTCGCTGATTCCCGTCTTTATTGCCGAAGCCGGGGCCGCGCTGGAGCAGGCGATGCCCGGCATCCGCCTGGTGTGCTTCGGCCATGTGGGCGACGGCAACCTCCACTACAACCAGAGCAAGCCCGCCGAATTGGCCGACGATGCCTTCCGTGCGCGCGAGGACGATGTGCACGAGGTGGTCCACGCCGTGGTCGCGCGCTTGCGTGGCTCGATTTCTGCCGAGCACGGCATTGGTCGCCTCAAGCAAGCCGCGCTGCTGCAGTACAAGTCGCCGGTGGCGCTCGACCTGATGGCGCGCGTCAAGACCGCGCTGGATCCTCTGAACACCTTCAACCCCGGGCGCGTGCTGCCGCGCGAGCGCGTGTCCCCGGCCACGTCTTCCTCTCACCGCTAGGACTTCCCATGCCCGTTTCCGTATTCGATATGCAATCGCTCCAGCATCTGTGGGGCACCGACGAACTGCGCGCCATCTTCTCCGAGGACAACCGCGTGCAGAAGTGGCTGGACTTCGAGGCCGCGCTGGCCGCCGCGCAGGCGGAGCTTGGCATCATTCCGGAGGCAGCCGCCAGGGATATCGCCGCGCAGGCAAGGATCGAGAACATCGACCTGGCGCAGATGTCCGCCGAGATCCGCCGCATCAAGCATTCGCTGGTGCCCGCGCTCAAGCAGCTGCAGGCGCGCTGCTCGCGCGAGAATGGCGAGTGGGTACATTTCGGCGCTACCACGCAGGACGTGGTCGACACCGGCGTGGCGCTGCAGCTCAAGGAGTTCCATGCGGTGGTGATGCGTGACATGAAGGCAGTCGGCACCGAACTGTCGCGGCTGGCCGGCGCCCACCGCGATACGCCCATGGCGGGCCGCACGCATGGCGTGCAGGCGCTGCCGATCACCTTTGGCCACAAGTGCGCGATCTGGCTCGACGAACTCGGCCGCCATCACCAGCGCCTGAAGGAATGCGAAGCGCGCGTGCTGGTGGGCATGGTGGCTGGCGCGGTTGGCAGCCAGGCGTCGCTCGGCGAGCAGGCGGCGGAAGTCGAACGCCGCACGCTGGCCAAGCTCGGCCTCGGCACACCGGCGATCAGCTGGGCCCCGGCGCGCGACCGTTTCACCGAATACGCGCTGCTGCTGGCCATGATCGGCTCCACGCTGTCGAAGATCGGTAACGAGCTGTTCAATATGCAGCGCAACGAATTCTCCGAAGTGGAAGAGGCCTTCTCCGAGGGCAAGCTGGGTTCCTCCACCATGCCGCACAAGCGCAACCCCACCTCGGCCGAGAACCTGGCGGGCCTGTCGCGGCCACTGCGCTACAGCGCCGCCATGATGCTCGAAGGCATGGTGCAGGAAGGCGAGCGCGACGGCATCGCCTGGAAGATGGAATGGAAGGCGCTGCCGGAGTGCTGCATGATCGCCGGCGCCATGCTGTTCCAGGCCAGGAACCTGCTGGCCGGCCTGCGCGTGGATGCCGCCAGCATGGCCACCAACCTCGATCGCATGCGCGGCTACCTGCTATCCGAGCACGTCATGATCGAGCTTGGCGCCCGCGTGGGCAAGCAGACCGCGCACGAGTGGATCTACGAAGCGTCGATGCACGGCATCAGCCACAAGCTCGACTTTGCCGAGGCCATGCGCGGCCACAAGCACCTGGCCGAAGTGCTCGGCGAAGCCGAAATCGTGCGCCTCACCGACCCGGCCGGCTACCTGGGGCAGTGCGCGGCCTCGGTCGACCGCGTGATCGCACAGCAGCAAAACGGCTGGCTCGGCCACTGAGCCGGCACGGCACGCATCCCATAACAGATGGAGGCGACAGACACCATGGCAAGTTCTTTTCCTGGCGCGCTCGGGCTGCGCCGCGCGGCGCTGGCCCTGCTGCTCGGCGCCGCGGCCTTCGCGCAAACCGTGCAAACGGCGCAGGCTGCCTATCCCGACCAGCCCATCAAGCTGGTGGTCGGCTTTCCGCCGGGCGGTGGCGGCGATCTCTACGGCCGCCTGATCGCCAACGCCATGAGCAAGTCGCTGGGGCAGACCGTGGTAGTGGAGAACCGGGCCGGCGCGGGCGGCAATATCGCCGCCGACGTGGTCGCCAAGTCCAGGCCGGACGGCTACACCATCCTGCTGGCGATGAGCGGCAACCTGGCCGTATCTCCCGCGCTGAAGCCGTCCACGCTGCCTTACAAGGTGCCGGACGACTTCACGCCGATCGGGCTGATCCTCGAGGCGCCGCACGGCCTGTTCGTGGCCAGCAATTCGAAGTTTCCCGATGCCAGGACGGTACTGGCCACCGCGAGGAAGCGCACGCTCAGCTTTGCCTCCACTGGCACCGGCGCCGCCGCGCATATCGGCATGGAGATGGTCAAGCAGCGCGCCGGCGTCGACATGCTGCACGTGCCCTACAAGGGCTCCGGCCCCGCCATCACGGACCTGATCGGCGGCCAGGTCGACATGTTCTTCGCCACGGCGTCGCCGCTGATGGGACAGGTCAGGCAGGGCCAGTTGCGCGTGCTCGCGCTGACCGGCGCGCAGCGCAGCCCCGCGCTGCCCGAGGTGCCCACCTTCAAGGAGCTCGGCGTCGACGTGGTGGTGACGCAGTGGTACGGCCTGGCCGCGCCGGCGGGCACGCCGCAGGCCGTGGTGAAGACGCTGTCCGATCATCTTTCCCGCGCGCTGGAGCAGCCGGACGTGCAGCAGGCCATCCGCAAGGACGCGGCCATGGAGCGCAACCTGCCGCTGGATGCTTTTCGCCGCTACATCGTCGAAGACATCGCGCGCTACAAGAGCGCCGCCACGCCCGAACTGCTCACGCAGATCGCTCAATAACGCATTGCCGATCCCCTGCTTGTCTCGAAAATGGATGTCGATAAAGGATGCCACCATGCTGCAGAACTGGACTGAAACGCTCTCCAACAACCGCAAGGCCGCCGGCCAGCTGGCGGCGCACAACCCGCAGGTGCTGACAGCCTTCCGCGCACTGAACGAAGCGCAGGGCGCCACCGGCACGCTGGACGCCAAGACCCGCGAACTGATCGCGCTGGCGGTCGCCGTCACCACCCGCTGCGACGGCTGCATAGCCGCTCACGCGGCGGCAGCGCGCAAGGCCGGCGTCACGGAGGCGGAACTGGCCGAGGCGCTGGGCACCGCCATCGCGCTGAACGCGGGCGCCGCCTACGTCTACTCCCTGCGCGCGATGGACGCGCTGGATACTTTCAAGGAATAAGCAGACCGCATGCCCATGACCTACCAGACCCTGATTTCCGCCGATGCCCTGGCGCGCGACCTCGACGGCGCGCAGCCAGGCTCCCTGCTGGTGCTCGACTGCAGCTTCGAGTTGACCGATGCGCAGGCCGGCCGGCGCGCCTACGACGCCGGTCATATTCCAGGGGCCCGCTACGTGCACCTGGAAGACACGCTGAGCGCGCCAAAGAACGGCCGCAACGGCCGCCATCCGCTTCCCGCGCCAGAAGCCTTCGTGCGTGTGCTGGGGGCCCTCGGTGCCGGCGACCAGACGCAGGTGGTGGCCTACGACAACGCCGGCGGCATGTACGCTGCGCGCCTGTGGTGGATGCTGCGCTGGATCGGCCACAGCGCCGTGGCCGTCCTGGACGGTGGCCTGGCCGCGTGGAACGCGGCGGGCCTGTCCCTCACCGGCGAAGCGCCGCCGCCGCCAGTGGCCGGCACCCTGAGCCTGCGTGCGCCGCTGGCCGGCACTGTCTCCTACGAGACGCTGTGCGCCAACCTGGACAGCGGCGAACGGCTGGTGCTCGACGCGCGCGCGCCGGACCGCTTCCGCGGCGAGAACGAGACCATGGATCCCGTCGGCGGCCATATTCCCGGCGCGCGCAACCGGCTGTTCCGCGACAACCTCGACGCCAACGGCAACTTCAAGCCCGCCGCCAGGCTGCGCGAGGAATTCCTGGCGCTGGTGGACGGACGCCAGCCCGCCGAACTCGTCAGCCAGTGCGGTTCGGGCGTGACCGCTTGCCACAACCTGCTGGCGCTGGAGATCGCGGGCTTGCCCGGCGCCGTGCTTTACCCCGGCTCGTGGAGTGAATGGTGCGCCCAGCCCGGCGCGCGTATCGCCACAGGCGCGGCCGCTTGAGGCGATTGGCCCCCTCGCGCGGCAGGCATGGCGCTGCCGATAGCCGGGCCGGCCGCGCGCCGCCAAATCCCGCATCCGGACCCGCTTACCGACGATAGATCGCACCGGCCGGATGCTGCCAGACAAGACCGACATCGTGAGGAGGCAACCCAAGATGCATCGCCCTGATTCCCTGTTTCGCCGCGTCAGCCGCCATGCCGCGAGCGTGGCAGCGTGCTGCGCCGTGGCCGCCGTGCTGGGCACCCTTGGCACCGGCAGCGCCCTGGCCGCGTATCCCGACCAGCCGATCCGCCTGGTGATCGGCTTTCCGCCCGGCGGGGGCGGCGACCTATACGGCCGCACGCTGGCCAACGAACTGTCCCGCCAGATCGGCCAGACGGTAGTGGTGGACAACAAGCCCGGCGCCGGCGGCAATATCGCCGCCGAAAGCGTGGCGCGTGCCAAGCCCGACGGCTACACGCTGCTGCTGGCGATGAGCGGCAACCTGGGCAGCGCGCCGGCCATCCGCGCCAACCTGCCTTACCGTGCGCCAGAGGATTTCGTGCTGATCAGCCAACTGGTGGAAACGCCGTTCGGCCTGCTGGTGAGCGCCAATTCCAGGTTCAAGACGATCCAGGACTATGTGGCGCAGGCGCGCAAGGGCAAGACCACCTATGCGTCCACCGGTACCGGTGGCGCGGCGCAGATCACCATGGAAATGGTCAAGCAGCAGGCCAATCTCGACATCCTGCATATCCCGTACAAAGGCTCGGGGCCAGCCGTGACCGATCTGATCGGTGGCCAGGTTGACAGCCTGTTCGCGCCCTATACCCCGCTGATGGGCCAGATCTCCGCCGGCAAGCTGCGCCTGTTGGCGATCAGCGCGGCCAAGCGCATTCCCGCGATGCCGGATGTGCCGACGCTCAAGGAGTCCGGCATCGACGTGACGATGACGCAGTGGTACGGCCTGGCCGCGCCTGCGGGCACGCCCAAGGAGGTGGTCGACACGCTGGCGCGGCATGTCAAGGCCGCGCTCCAGCAGCCGGACTTGCTGCGCGTCTACCGCGCCGACGGCGCGCAGGAGTCCACGCTCAGCGGCGACGCGTTCCGCAAGTTCGTCGTGGGCGACATCGCCAGGTATCGCCGCGCGGTCGAACGCGGCCACCTGACGGCGGAGTAGGGCGCCCATGGACCGGGTTCTCGCCGGCGCCTGCCGCTTCGGCCCCGACCATGCGTGGATCGACAGCAAGGACTACCTCGTCGCTCGCGATCGGCGAGTATGTGGCTTCGCTGGTTGCCTGAGCAAGCCGTACGCTGAATCCTGTCATCCCGCCACCGCATGAGCCCAAAAACGATGTTCGAGCCTCTTTCCGCTTCCAGCACCGCGCCTGGTTCCGATCCTCGCCCCGCCATGCGCCCGCACAGCGCGCATTGGGGCGTCTTCTCCGCGGGCTGGCAGGATGGCGCCCTGGTGGTACGGCCGCATCCGGACGACCCCGATCCCAATCCGCTGATCGGCAACTTCACCAATGCGTTGCGCCATCCCGCGCGGGTGACCACGCCGATGGTAAGGCGTGGCTGGCTGGAGCGTGGTCCCGGGCCCGATCCCCTGCGCGGCCTCGACACCTTCGTGCCGATGCCGTGGGACGAAGTGCTGGACCGGCTCGCTGCCGAACTGCAGCGCGTCAAGCAGCGGCATGGCGCCCAGGCGGTGTTCGGCGGCTCTTACGGCTGGTCCAGCGCCGGCCGCTTTCATCATGCACAGAGCCAGGTGCACCGTTTCCTCAATACCTCGCTGGGCGGCTACGTGCGCTCGGTGAACAGCTACAGCGCGGGCGCCTCCGCGGTGATCCTGCCGCATATCCTCGGCAGCATGGACGACGTGGCCCGGCGCAACGTGACCTGGGAACAGATCGTCGAGCATACCGACGTGGTGCTGGCCTTCGGCGGCATGGCACTGAAGAATTCGCGCGTGGCGAGCGGCGGCATCAGCCGGCATATCGAGCGGGACTCGATGCGCGAGGCCGCGGCGCGCGGCTGCCGCTTCGTCTCGGTCAGCCCGCTGCGCACCGACTTTCCGCCCGAAGCCAAGGCCGATTGGCTCGCGGCCAGGCCCGGCACCGATACGGCCCTGATGCTGGGCCTGCTGCACGAACTGGTGAGCAGCGGCCTGCACGACCGCGACTTTCTCGCCCGCTATTGCGAAGGCTGGCCGGAATTCGAGGACTACCTGATGGGCCGCGCCGACGGCACGCCGAAAACCGCCGCCTGGGCCGCCAGCATTTGCGGCCTGCCCGAGGGCGCCATCGCCGAACTGGCGGCGGCTTTGCCCGGCAAGCGCGTGCTGGTGGTGGTGGCCCACTCGCTGCAGCGCGCCGAGCACGGCGAGCAACCGGTATGGATGGCCGCCGTACTGGCCGCGGCACTCGGCCAGCTTGGCCTGCCTGGCGGTGGCTACAACTACGCGCTGGGTACGCTGGCGCACTACGGCAAGCGGACCAATGCCGTGCCGGTGGCCGCGCTGCCCCAGGGCACCAACGGCGTGAAGGATTTCATCCCGGTCGCTCGCATTGCCGACATGCTGCTGCATCCCGGCGAAGCGTTCGACTACAACGGCCAGCGCCGCACCTACCCGCATATCCGGCTGGCCTACTGGGCCGGCGGCAATCCCTTCCACCATCATCAGGACCTGAACCGCCTGCGCGAGGCGTTCCGCGGGCTCGACACTTTCATCGTCCATGAGATTGCCTGGACCGCCACCGCGCGGCATGCTGACATCGTGCTGCCCTGCACACTGACCTTGGAGCGCGAAGATATCGGCGCGGCGCCGACCGATCCGCTGATGGTTGCCATGCACCGCATCGCCGAGCCGCACGGCCTCGCGCGCGACGACTACGACATCTTCGCCGACCTCGCCGGGCGCCTGGGCACGCGCGAAGCCTTCACCGAAGGCCGCACCAGCGCCCAATGGCTGCGCCACCTCTATGAGCGGACCCGTGTCGCTTTGGCCGACAAGGGGCTCGAAGCACCGGATTTCGATACGTTCTGGGAGCGCGGCGAGTTGCTGCTGCCGCAGCAGGCTGACGACGGCGGCATTCTGCGCGCTTTCCGCGACGACCCGTTGGCTCATCCGTTGCCCACGCCAAGTGGTAAGGTCCAGCTCACCTCTCGCACGATTGCCGGCTTTGGCTACGCCGACTGTCCCGGTCATCCAGCATGGCTGCCCGCCACCGACGGCCCGACCGCGGCGCATCCACTCACGCTGATTGCCAACCAGCCGGCCACCAGGCTGCACAGCCAGCTCGACTTCGGCGCGCACAGCGCCAGCCAGAAGCGCGGGGCGCGCGAAGTGTGCTGTCTCAACCCGCAAGATGCCGCCGCGCGCGGCATCGCGGACGGTGATCTGGTGCGGCTCTACAACGCACGCGGCGCCTGCCTGGCCAGCGCGGCGCTGTCCGATGCCGTGATGGCCGGTGTCATCCAGTTGCCGACTGGTGCCTGGTACGATCCGGCCATCGATGCGCAAGGCCGCTCAATGTGCGCGCACGGCAACCCCAACGTACTGACGCGCGACAAGGGCACCTCGTCGCTGGCGCAAGGCTGTTCCGGCCAGCTTACTGCCGTGCAGGTGGAACGTTTCGACGAAACGCCGCCACCGATGCGCGCTTTCGAGCCGCCGGAGGGCGGGGTGGCAATGGTTGAGCCGCGGAACATGAGAGGTGTGGCGCTTGCGGGCATCGCTACCACCGTCGAACGCTACGCCGATCGAAACGGAACGTCATTGCCATAGCCCAAACCATGTGCTATGCGACGTCAACACCTCAAATTAACCCCTACCGCGAACCCCCTTCATTTCGTCGGGATTGATTGCCCATGGCCGGCGCCTGGGCTATCGTTCGTCTTGGCTCGAAGCGGCGGCGGGAACGCATGCGGCAGGGCTGTCCCCACAAAAGGAAAACGGAGAGACCGTATCGTCCTCCCGTGCTACAGCGCGCCACAGCGCACTACAGCGCACAACTGCGAAAATCAGCGCAGGTCACGCCCTGGCCGCCACCAGCGCAGGTGGTCCATGGACAAGATAGCGCTGGCGTTTTATTCCGGCTCGGTGATGGGTGCCTCCAGATTGCCCCGCACCGGGCAATCCTTGACGTAGTTTGTTTGGAGAGTGTCTTCCATGCCCGCATTCCGTTCCGAAACCGATTCGATGGGCGCCATCGATGTGCCCGCAGATCGCTACTGGGGCGCGCAGACGCAGCGTTCCACCATCAATTTCCCGATCGGGGTCAGCCGCTTCCGCTGGCAGCGGCCGGTGATTCGCGCGCTGGGCATCCTCAAGCGCGCGGCGGCCGAGGCCAATGCGGAGCTTGGCGAATTGCCGCCCGACATCGGCCGGCTGATCGTGCAGGCGGCCGACGAGGTCATTTCCGGCAAGCTGGACGACCACTTCCCGCTGGTGGTGTTCCAGACCGGGTCCGGCACGCAATCGAACATGAACGCCAACGAGGTGATCTCCAACCGGGCCATCGAGATTGCCGGCGGGGAGCTCGGCAGCAAGAAGCCGGTGCATTCGAACGATCACGTGAACCGCGGCCAAAGCTCCAACGACACGTTCCCCACCGCCATGCACATCGCCGTGGTCGAGCAGATCCATACCAAGCTGCTGCCGGCGGTGGGCGCCTTGCGCGACACGCTGGCCGCCAAGGCACAGGCGTACCAGGGCATCGTCAAGACGGGCCGCACCCACCTGCAGGACGCCACGCCCATCACCCTTGGCCAGGAAATCAGTGCCTGGGTGGCGCAGATCGATTTCGGGCTGAATGCCGTCAAGACGGCTGAGCCGGGCTTGCTGGAACTGGCCATCGGCGGCACGGCGGTCGGCACCGGGCTGAATGCGCATCCGCAGTTCGGCGCGCGCGCGGCGGCCTATATTGCCGCGCTGACCGGCCATCCGTTTGTCGATGCGCCGAACAAATTCTTCGCGCTCTCCGCGCACGATGCGCTGGTGCAAACCTCCGCCGCGCTGCGCACGCTCTCCGGCGGCCTGATGAAGATGGCCAACGACGTGCGCTGGCTGGCCTCCGGCCCGCGCTGCGGCATCGGCGAGCTCAACATCCCGGAGAACGAGCCGGGCTCGTCGATCATGCCGGGCAAGGTCAACCCGACCCAGTGCGAGGCCATGACCATGGTGTGCGCGCAGGTGTTCGGCAACGATGCCACGGTGGCCTTTGCCGGCAGCCAGGGCAATTTCCAGCTCAACGTGTACAAGCCGGTGATGGTCCACAACGTGCTGGAAAGCATCGAGCTGATCGCGGACGCCTGCCTGGCCTTCAACGACCACTGCGCGCTTGGCATCGAGCCGAACCTGCCGAAGATCGCGGAGAACCTCGACAAGAACCTGATGCTGGTGACCGCGCTGAACCGCCATATCGGCTACGACAAGGCGGCGGCGATTGCCAAGAAGGCGCACAAGGAAGGGCTGACGCTGAAGGCCGCTGCGCTGGCGCTGGGTTATCTCACCGAGGACGAGTACGCGCGCTGGATCGTGCCCATCGAGATGACGCATCCGAATAAGGATTGAGCCGCTGGTTTGGCTTTTGGTTTGGTTTTTGGTTTGGCTTTTGGTTTGGCTGTAGTGGCCCCGCTGACGCGGGAGGGTCTCTTGTGGGCGGGGTTTTATTGCTTCTAGCTGCAGATGCAGAATAGGGTGAGTGGGCGGTGTTTTAGCGCTTCTAGCTGCTGTCGCGGCTGTACGGTGTTGGCCGTTTTGGAACGTGTGAGATGTCACTTTTCTTTACTCGCCCGTAAAGAAAAGTAACCAAAAGAAAGCGATCCTTGCAGGAGGCTGGCTTGTCGGGGTTGCGCAGCCCGGCGGTTTCGTCGTCAGGCCCTGGGTTTTAATGGACTCATGCCGTTACCGGTTCAAAGGGTCGCGATCCTGTGAATGACACTGGTTTCGTGGTGAGGCCCCCGGTAGTGGCATCCCTGCTCATTCACCCATCTGCCGGTACCGGTGCGAAGCACCACGATATATCACGCCGTGATGGTTTCGTGGTGGGGTAGGCGCGGTGGTGAGTCCCTCAAAACTATTCCGGCGGTGCCACCGCGCCCACGACGAAAACGGGACGCATGCAACTTCGTGGCCGCCCGCGCCGCGAGCGACAGACGGCTTGAAATTCGTGGTGGTGGCTACCGGTGGGGGCCACCACGAAACCCTGGGCATTGGCCGCGTCGTGATGATCTAAACTGGTAACGGCACGAGGTCATTAAAACCCGGGGGCTGACGACGAAACCATTGGGCTGCGCAACCCCGACAAGCCAGCCTCCTGCAAGGATCGCTTTCTTTTGGTTACTTTTCTTTACGAGTAAAGAAAAGTGACATCTCACACGTTCTAAAACGGCAACACCGCCCAGCCGCGACAGCAGCTAGAAGCAATAAAACCCCGCCCACAAGAGACACCCCCGCGTCAGCGGGCCACAAGCAATACACATCGCACACTTCCCCCCAACCTACAATTCCCGCTCCAAGCTCAACAGACTTTGCGAACGAATCAGCGGAACGGGACACTAGCTCCCGGCGCGCACAGTGCCGCGCCGGAGCTGGAACGCCACCGGCAGCAGGGAAACGGCAATGATGGCCACGGTCAGCCAGCTCATATGCCCGCGCACCCACTCGATCCCGCCCAGCCAGAACCCGGCCAGCAGCAGGCCGGAGCACCACAGGGCCGCACCCAGCAGGTTGTAGAGCGTAAAGCGCCGCGGGCACATGCCGCCAAGGCCTGCCAGGAAGGGCGCCACGCTTCGCACGATGGGCACAAAGCGCGCCACCGTGATCGTGGAGCCGCCATAGCGGTCGAAATACGCCCGTGTCTTTTCGAGGTGGCGCGGCTTGATCCAGGCTTTGCGGATGAGGAACTGGCCCACCGCGGAACGCCCGATCATGTAGTTGACGCCGTCGCCCAGCACCGCCGCAAGCCCGATCAGGGCAATGGCCGGCAGCGGCGGGATGCCGTTGATGCCAAGGAACGCGCCCGTCGCGAACAGCAGGGAGTCCCCGGGCAGGAAGGGCAGCACGACCATGCCCGTTTCCAGGGATACGATGGCGGCGACGATCAGCAAGCCATAGACCCAGTTATGCGCCATCGTCGACATGATCTGCTGGTCGCTGGTGATCCAGCTCAGTAGTCCCGTTGACAACATAGATGAGATCCTCCTCAATCCAGCATGCGTGCCACCGGTGGCACCTTACTGCTTGCCACTCACCTGGTCGATCGTCCTGATCAGGTCCGCCAGCGATTTCTTGCAATCCGCTGCATTCGGCGTGCCGGCCCTGAGCGCCTCCAGCGCGCGATCGATCGCCTTGTCGACCACGTGCCAGTCGGCTGCCGCACGCGGCTTCAGGCCCGCTTCGGCGGAGTCCCAGGAAACCTCCAGGTCCTTGATGCGCTTCTTCGCGCCGGCAAGGTCGCCCTTGTCGACGATCGATGCCGTATCCGCCGCGATCGCGCGGAACGCGCTCAAGTCGCCCAGCTTTGACGGGGTTGCGGCTTCGGCCGCAGGGATCAGGCTCGTGGAAGAAAAGACGGCATAGCCCGGCAAGCATGCCGCGAGCGCCAGCAGTCCAATGGAGAAGGGACGGGTGATAAAGGTTCTGCGCATGGTGGTCTCCTGCTGTACGGAAGGGGTGGATGCGGTGAAGAGGGCAACGGCGCTGCCATCGGTGCCGTTCATGGCGCCGTTGCCGTTCCCAAAACCTGGTTTGCATTGCGCTGGGCAACCGCGACCAGTGCGACGATGACAGCCAGGAAGATGCCGCTGGTCAGCGCCGCGCCAAAGCCAAGGCCGCCATAGGTCCGCGCCTGGGACAACAGGTCGCCAAGCGATGCGCCCAGCGGGCGCGTCAGGATATAGGCGATCCAGAAGGTCAGCACGGCGTTGACGCCGAAGTAGAACGCCGCCACGGCGAGGGCAATGAGGGCGCCGAACACAAGGGTGCCTAGCTGGAATCCCAGGCCCAGGGCTTCGGTGGCCAGGTCGCCCGCAGCGGTGCCGAGGGCAAAGGTGCAAAGAATCGCGGCCCAGTATAAGAGCTCGCGGCGGCGTGAGCAGATCGTGCGGATGGAGAGCGTGCCTTCGCTCCGGTACCAGAACGCGAAAATCCCCGCCAGCATGACGGCGAAGACGGCCGTGCTCAGATACAGGCTCACGCCCAGGCCATCGGTGAGCGCATCGGTGATCTGCGTGCCGACGATGCTGACCAGCACCACGGTCAGCCAGTACATCCAGGGAACATAGCGATGCACCCGGACCTGCGCGAACAGTGCGATGGCCAGCAAGGCGCCCATGGCGCAGCCGGTGACGGCCTGGCCCAGCCCCGCGTTGACCGCGAGAAAATCGGCGCCGGTTTCGCCGACCGTGGTCGACAGGATCTTGATGATCCAGAAGCCCACGGTGACTTCGGGCACTTTGTTGAGCCAGGCTGGCATCGCCTGGTGGGACAGCGTGTTCATGGCGTGCTCCAGGTGTGCTATGCGCTGGGGGGGGGGGCGGTTTGGCCCTGTTGGTTGTTGGGGGGCTGGCGTGGGATAGGTCGCTCTACGCAGTCCGTGGCGCAAGGTTATTTCACCGTGGCTTAAGGCTGCATTAAGACCGCATGGAAAGCAGGCGCTGAACCGCCATATCGGCTACGACAAGGCGGCGTTTGCCAAGAATGCGCACAAGGGAGGGCTGGCGCTGGGTTACCTCATCGAGGGCGAACAGGAATAAGCGCGCTGGATCGCGCCCCTCGAGATGAGGCATCCGGACAAGGATTGAGCGCGGCGGGGCGCGCTCATTGGCTCATTGCCCCGTGAAGACCGTCAGCACCCCGGTGTAGCCGTATAGGCGGTCTCGTGCGATCTCGCCGCCAGCGAAGAATCCCGCCAGCGGCAGGTCGCCCAGCGCATTGCGCACCATCTGCAACTCCGCATGCGGCGCCCCGAAATGGGGCCCACCCCGTCCGGAACAACTGATGTACAGCGCGCCCAGCGCCCGGCCGCTGTGGCCGCTCTCAAGCTCAGACCGGATCTCTGTGGCAACGCGCATCAGGTCCGCCCGCGCGGCGGCGGGGTTGCGCGTGCAGAAGGCCAGGCGCATGCCGTCCTCCACAACATCCGCCAGTGCCAGTACGCCATGCTGCGCGTCTACGCCAAGCACGTGCCGCACTAGCGTGTCCGTGCCGAACCTGCCAGGCACGCTGAGCGCATCGTCGTCACCCTTGCTCAGGCCCACCAGGGTGGCGGACAGCACGCTTGCCAAGGTCTCCTCCGGCACATCGCGCCCGAGCCCCAGGTCTTGCAGGACGCAGTCGAGGGCTGGCTCGCCATCAAGCTCGAACAGCAGGTTATGCGCGGCACGGGTGACGGTGCGCATCGGCCCGATCGGCTTGCAGCCCTGCGTCACCCGCGAGATCAGGCCGATTTCAGGGCCGAACAGCACCCCCGACAGCCCGCCGGAGAAGACCCCATCGGCCATGTGCAAGGTGCGATTGCGCGCCGAAGACAGGCCGCCGAAGAGATAGCCGGTGGCAGTGCGCGTGCTCAGCTCGTGCAGCAGGTCCTGGACATCCGGCGTGCTGCCCTCGGCATGGACCAGCGCGGTATGGGGCGCGAAGTGGGAGGTGGAGGGGGTGGACGCCGAAGGTAGTGGCTGCTGCCCGGAGAACAGCCGGAACGTGCTGGGCGGCAATGCCGCCGCCATCAGCACCATGGCCGGCTCGTCGAAGTATTCGACGCCGCTGGCGCAGACGCCCACGCCAGCCGCACCCACCCAGGCCACGCCCGGCCAGGTTTCCTGCAGCGCGGCGAGGATGGCCTCTGCGGCCGGCGCGTAATAGTCGCTCAGGTAGCACCAGCCGAGCGTAAGCGGGGCCGCTCCGCCCGGCTCTGCCTGACGCGCCGCAACCTGCGCGTCAAATTGCTGCCGGCACTCGGCCAGGGCTGCATGCCAGTCGCCATGGGCTGCGTGAGCGTGCACAAAAGTAGTAATGTCAGACATGGTCGCTCCGCCTTCCGGGCAATGAAGTTGTTGGACCGCCGCCGGCAAGGTGTGTTCAGGCCAGCAGGGGGCAGGATTTGCATTGGTCCCGTACCATGCAAGCATCCAGCTTCCCGTCGGGAAGCTCGCCTAGTAAAAACCCTTAGAAAATCGAGCTTGCAAGGGCCGGAAGTCGAGGCCTAGAATATTTCATATTGCGAATATAAATTCGCTATCCGAATAAATTGAAGGGCGTCTCAGGGCGCGAGGCAGGATGAAGAGGTGCTTTTGGTTGGCACCTTTTCTCAGCCCTAGATTGCGAATAAAAATTCGCAATCCGAATTTTAAGCGGCAAGCAGCAGTGCCGATGCGTACCCACCCAACTTGAGCGAGGGCTTTCCTCTGTCAGTTCATCAAACTAAAATTCGGAATCCGAACTCGATTCCGGGTTTGCATCAAGAACTGACAGTGGAGATAGACATGGCTACCGAGAACTCCGTCCCGACCGCATCGAAGGCGAGCAGCGCGGGCGACGCATCCAAGAACACGGTGCAGTCGCTGGCGAAGGGCTTCCGCATCCTCGAAGCGTTCACGGCGCAGGAGCCCGAGCTCACCATGGCGGAAGTCGCGCGCCGCTCGGGGCTGGACAATGCCACGGCCTTTCGCTTCCTCAACACGCTGGTGGATATCGGCTACGTGCAGCGCGTGCCGGACACGCGGCTGTTCCGGCTGTCGCTGAAGGTGTTGGATCTTGGCTTCGACGCCATCGCCCATGCCGACCTGCGCACGCGGGCCAGGCCCATCCTGCGGGCGCTGGTGGGGGAGATCAATGAAGCCGCTTCCATCGGCGTGCTGGATGGCCCGGACGTACTGTACGCGGAACGGATCCAGGCCGGGCTGACGCGGCTTGGCGTGGATATCCGCATTGGCAGCCGCGTGCCGGCTTACTCCACCGCCGTTGGCTACGCCATCCTGGCGTGGCTGCCACAGGACATGCAGTCCCGCGTGCTGGACGCCCAGCCCCGGCAGAAGCTGACCGACCACACGCTCACCGAGCTCGACACCATCCTCGAGCGGCTCAAGACCGTGCGGGCCAAGGGCTACGCGTTGTCGAACCAGGAAACGGTGTCCGGTCTCTATGTGGTTGCCGCGCCGGTGCTGGATGTGGACGGCGTGCCGGTTGCCGGCCTGAGCGTGGCGGCGCCGGCCATGAATACCTCGCTTGAAGATTTCGAATCGACCACGGCCCCGGCGGTAGTGCATGCCGCTACCGAACTGTCCCGTGCGTTGCAACCCTCCGGCGGGTTTATTCCGCCCACCTTGCTGCCAACCCGAACGCGCAAATAGCGCAAGCCTCACCAGGAGACGAACGTGTCTGATATCAATTTCCACGGCATCATTCCGGCCATCGCGGTCCCGTTCAACGCGGACTACAGCATCAACGAGCCGGAGCTGCGCCGCTTTGCCAGGTGGCTGGGCGCTCAGGAAGGCGTGACCGCGCTGATGACCAATGGCCATACCGGTGAAGTCTTCTCGCTGACGCCGCGCGAGCGCGCCGAGGTGACCCGCATCACCGCCGACGCCACCCAGGGCATCTGCCCGGTGATCTCGTCGGTGGTCTGCGAAGGCATCAACGACGCCGTGGAACAAGCTGGCTGGGCCAAGGAAGCTGGCGCCGCCGGGCTCGATATCATGCCGCCGCATCACTGGCTGCGCTTTGGCTTCAAGCCGGAGCATTGCCTCGACTACTTCAACGCCATCGGCAAGGCCAGCGGGCTGCCCCTGGTGGTGCATATCTACCCGGCCTGGACCCGTGGCTCCTACTCGTCGGAGCTGCTCGCGGAACTGGCAAAGCTGCCGTATGTAAAGGCCTTCAAGATGGGCGAGCGCGAAATGAACAAGTACGCGCGCGACATCAAGGAGATCCGCGCCGCGGATCCCACCAAGGTGCTGATGACCTGCCACGACGAATACCTGCTGTCGTCGATGGTGCAAGGCATCGACGGCGCGCTGGTCGGCTTTGCCTCGCTGATTCCCGGCCTGATCAACGACCTGCTCAAGGCGGTCAAGGCCGGCGACCTGCATGAAGCCATGCGCGTGCAGGCCCTGATCAATCCGCTCAAGGACGCGGTGTACGGCGCCGGCGAGCCCACGGGCGAAGCCCACGGCCGCATGAAGGCCGCCATGGCGCTGGCCGGCATCCTGCGCGATGGCACGGTGCGTCCGCCGACCCACGCGCCGTCGGCCTCGGAACTGGCCGCCATCAAGGCCGCGCTGGAACACGCTGGCGTGACGCAGAAAGCGGCCGCCTGAGCCTGAGCCACGTCTGACCTGAGCCTGTACCGGTTCGGCATCCCGCCGCGCGGCTAGCGCGCCGGGGCCGGGCCGCCGGCCATGCAATCCAAAGGGGCTTTGATGAGCCAATCCATGCAAGACGACGACACGCCCGTGGCGCGCACCAGGCACGCCCTTGTCACCGGCGCCAGCTCCGGCATCGGCGCGGCCATCGCCCGGCGCCTGCTGGCGGCGGGCTGGACGGTGACCGGGCTGGACCGCTCGCCGGCACCCAGCGTCGAGGGCTTCAACGGGATCGAGGTCGACCTGACCGATGCCCCGAAGCTGGCCGCCGCCGTGGCCACATTGCCCCAGGTGGACGCCATCGTCCATGCTGCGGGCTTCATGCGCACCGCGGTGCTCGGCGACCTGAAGCCCGAGGACGGCGAGGGCATGTGGCGCATCCATGTGCAAGCCGCCTGCGTGCTGGCCAACGCGCTGATGCCGACGTTGCCGGATGGCGCGCGCATCGTGCTGATCGGCAGCCGCACGGCGGCGGGCGCGCCGGGGCGCAGCCAGTACGCCGCGACCAAGGCCGCGCTGGTGGGCATGGCGCGCTCGTGGGCGTCCGAGCTGGCGCCGCGCGGCATCACGGTCAATGTGGTGGCGCCCGGCGCCACCGAGACCCCGATGCTGGACGACCCGGGCCGCAAGGGCACGCCGCCGCGCACGCCGCCCATCGGGCGCTTTATCCGGCCTGAGGAAGTGGCCGGGATGGTGAGCTTCCTGCTGGGCCCGGATGCCGGCGCGATCACCGGGCAGCAGATCCTGATTTGTGGAGGCGGGTCGCTGTAGTGGCCCGGCAAGACACTGAAACGCTGAAACACTGAAGTACCCGATTACCGAAAGACACTGGAGACCAGCAATGTCCGTCCGCATCATTGACGTCCGCGAAGTGACGAAGCCGATTTCGTCGCCCATCCGCAATGCCTATATCGATTTCTCGAAGATGACGAGCAGCCTCGTCGCCGTGGTGACCGACGCCTTTCGCGACGGCAAGCGCGTGATCGGCTACGGCTTCAACTCCAACGGCCGCTACGGGCAGGGTGGCCTGATCCGCGAGCGCTTTGCGCCGCGTATCCTGGCGGCCGATCCGGCATCGCTGCTGGACGACGCCGGCACCAACCTGGACCCCAACCGCGTGTGGGCCGCCACCATGTCCAACGAAAAGCCGGGTGGCCACGGCGAGCGCTCGGTAGCGGTCGGCACCATTGACATGGCGGTGTGGGATGCGGTGGCCAAGATCGCCGGCGTGCCGCTGTTCCAGTTGCTGGCCGAGCGCCACGGCGTCAAGGCCAACCCGCGCGTGTTCGTTTATGCCGCGGGCGGCTACTACTACCCGGGCAAGGATCTCGGCGCGCTGCGCGCCGAGATGCGCTCCTACCTGAACCGTGGCTATAACGTGGTCAAGATGAAGATCGGCGGCGCCAGCCTGGAAGAAGACAGCGCCCGGATCGAAGCCGTGCTGCAGGAAATCGGCTCGGACGCGCAGCTTGCCGTGGACGCCAACGGCCGCTTCGACCTGGACACCGCCATCGCCTACGCCAAGATGCTGCGCGACTATCCGCTGTTCTGGTACGAGGAAGCCGGCGATCCGCTGGACTACCACCTGCAAGCCACGCTGGCCGAGTACTACCCCGGCGCCATGGCCACCGGCGAGAACCTGTTCAGCCACCAGGACGCCCGCAACCTGATCCGCTATGGCGCCATGCGCTCCGACCGCGACTACCTGCAGTTCGACTGCGCGCTGTCCTACGGCCTGGTGGAGTACGAGCGCACGCTGGAAGTGCTCAAGACCTTCGGCTGGTCGCCGAGCCGCTGCATCCCGCACGGCGGCCACCAGATGTCGCTCAATATCGCCGCTGGCCTGGGCCTGGGTGGCAACGAGAGCTACCCCGACCTGTTCCAGCCTTATGGTGGCTTCCCCGATGGCGTGAAGGTGATCGACGGGCATATCACCATGCCGGAGCTGCCGGGCATCGGGTTTGAGGGCAAGGCGGATCTTTATGCGGAGATGTCGGCGCTGGCGCAGCCGTGACGACGGGCCAAAGACGTTGAATACTCCCTCTCCCCTCATGGGGAGAGGGGAGCAAACAGAACGATAGAAGAAGCGCCCCAAAGGCGAACCGCCCTCTCTGGGGCGCACCTGCAGTCGAGACAGGAGACAAACCATGCTGTTCCACCGGATCTTCCGCTGTGCCGCCGGCGCGTTGCTGGCATGCGCCGCCGCCAGCGCCTTCGCACAGGCCTACCCCAACAAAGCCGTGCGCGTGATCATTCCGTTCCCGCCCGGCGGCCCGACCGACACCGTCGGCCGCATGCTCGCGCAAAAGCTCTCCGAGCAAACCGGCCAGAGCTTCATTGTCGACAACCGGCCCGGCGGCCAGGGCATCATCGGCGCCGACGCGGTGGCCAAGGGCGCGGCGGACGGCTACACGCTGCTGTTTAGCGCCTCCACCTTCACCACCACGCCCATGACCCTGAAATCGTCGCCCTACGACGTGACCAAGGATTTCGTGCCGATCGCGCTGGTCGGCAAGGGGCCGCTGGCCGTCTCCGTCAACCGGAACCTGCCCATCAAGAACATCAAGGACTTGATTGCCTACGCGCAGGCGCATCCCGGCAAGATGTCGTTCGCGATCGGCTCGCAGGCTTCAGCGGGGCATTTGTCCACGGAGCTGCTCAAGCGGGCTGGCAAGATCGATTACCTGGTGGTGCCATACAAGGGCTCCGCGCCCGCTTACCAGGACCTGATCGGCGGCGCCATCGATGGCTTTATCGATCCGGTGCTAGGTGCCGTGCCGTATCACAAGAGCGGCATGGTGCGCGTGGTCGCGGTGACCTCCAAGGACCGGCTGCCTTCCATGCCGGACGTGCCCACCGTTGGCGAGACGGTGCCGGGCTATGAGTTCTATTCGTGGTACGGCCTGTGGGGTCCGTCCAAGCTGCCGCTTGAGGTGACCAAGCGGCTCAATGCCGAGGTCAACAAGGCGCTGGCTTCCGACCTGCGGGGCAGGCTGGCCGAGCAGGGCTACCTGCTCTCGCCCGGCACGCCGGAAGACTTCGCCCGCTTCGAGAAAGAGGACATGGCTCGCTCGGCCAAGATCGTGGCGGAAGCGAAGATCCGGGCGGAGTAGAGGGGCATGGGGGCGTTTTGGGGCGGGGTTTTGATGCTTCTGGCTGCTGATGCAGGATAGCGTGAGTGGGCGGTGTTTTAGCGCTTCTAGCTGCTGTCGCGGCTGTACGGTGTCGGCCGTTTTAGAACGTGTGAGATGTCACTTTTCTTTACTCGCGCTCGTAAAGAAAAGTAACCAAAAGAAAGCGATCCTTGCAGGAGGCTGGCTTGTCGGGGTTGCGTAGCCCAATGGTTTCGTCGTCAGGCCCCGGGTTTTAATTCACTCGTGCCGTTACCGATTTAAATGGCCACGATCCTGTTAATGAC
>NZ_JBIUHC010000052.1:0-60945 GCF_044627735.1 Cupriavidus sp. CuC1
GTGGACGAAGTCCGCCGATGACATCCTCGCCAGCATCAGGAGATTTTGTCTGCGAATTTCTGACGCAGGACACTAGTTGATAATAGCCGCCGACCGAAAACCCACGGGGCAATTGGATCTGACCCGACACTTGATTGACGGGACGCAGCAACTCCTTGAACTGCGTATTGGGCACTGAGAGCGCCTTGATGGCGTCGATCGGCGCCTGTGCGGCGGCAATGCCGTTGTTGCCAAAGAACAGGCTTTCGCCATATAGAAAGGCATGCCGGCCCAAGCGCAGGCTGGACCGGGTCTCGCCCACGTCAAACTTGCCAAACACGAAGGCATCGAGCAGTTCCGCCTTCTGCCCATGCAGCGTCTGCGTTGCATCGGTAAAGTGGTTGAACGGCACGCTGGTCGAGTTCACCGTGGAGGGCGAATCATTGTCGTTGTGCCGGTTGTAGATCGAGTCATACCACGCCGCACCACTGACTCGCGCACCGAAGTTGCGGTAGGTCAGATCAAATTCACTCAACCAGTCGAGTCGGTTCGAAATCAGGCCGCGGGAAAAGTTGCGGTCACCGTCGTCATAGTTCGCGTTACCGGTCAGCGCCGGTGAGGCTTCTTTCACGCGGACCGCCGCACTATATTTGAACGTGTTATCCCAGCGTAGCTTGGCGTCGGGTGCCAAATCCATCTCGAACGCGCCTACGCGCGATGCTGCCGTTGCGCCGATCAAGAGCAAGACCGCTGCGCAGGCCCTTGTCGGCCGATAGCTCTTTCTCTCTTCTATCATCATCGTGTCTCCTCCTCGCTTAAGGGAATACGGCCGCGCCGGTCATTCGCCGGCGCGTTTGCCCTACGGCTTCCGTCAGGCTGGCAGCGGGTCGCGCGAATAGAACAGTGGCGGGAGCGGCTGCCCGAGCAGATACCCACCAAGAACGCCAGCAGTGTCGTCTGCGTTTTGCGTGATATGGTTGGCCGCCGCGAGGGTGTCGCGCAGGATGCGCTGCATCGGGTTGTCGAGGAAAATCCCCCGCGCCGAGAGCGCCTTGAATAGCAGCAGCACCGCTTCCTCGCACTCTCGGCCGACGCGCGCGATGTCGAGCATGCTCGGGACGCGCTCGTCAAGCGGAACGAGCTCACGGCGTTCTACGTAGCGAGTGGTTTCCTGCATCATATTCAGGATTCTCGCCCGCGATGAACGCACGCGCGCCACGGCGTTCCCCAGGCGGTCTTTGACGTACGGGCTCAAACTGGCCTTGCCCCCGCCCGTGGTATCGCGGCGCGTCTGCATTTGCTCAATGAAGACATCGACGGCGCCCTGCGCCATGCCGTTGATCACCGAGGACACCGCAGCGTAGAAGATCTGGGAGAACGGATAGAGATACATCTCACCGCGCTCGCTCATGCTGTAGTCCGCGAGGCTGTGCGCACGGTGGAAGGGTACAAAAGCCTCACGCACCACCAGGCTCTTGCTACCGGTGCCGGCCAGGCCGAATGTGTGCCAGTCATCAATAATGCTGTAGTCCTTGCGCGGCACCAGCAACGAGAGGCGATCGACGGGCTGCTTGCTCTCGTCGAGAAGCATCTGCCCCAGGAAGGCCCACTGTCCATGGTCCGTGCCGCTGGACGTATGCCACGTGCCGCTGATGACATAACCGCCTTCCACCTTGCGGTAGGTACCGAACGGGGGATAGGACGATGCGACGATCACTGAGTCGTCCTTGCTCCAGACCTCGTCTCCTGCGCGCGGATCGAGATGACCGAATTCCCAGTTGTGGATGCCCAGGATCATCATGTTCCATGCGCTGCTGCAGCAGCCCCGGCCCAGTTCCATCAGGACCTTGAAGAAGACCGATGGATTCATCTCATAGCCGCCCCATCGGCGCGGCTGCAGGATACGGAAGAAGCCGGCGTCCTTAAACTGCGCGATGATATCAGCAGGCACCATGCGCTCGCGTTCGACCTCCGCCGCCCGCTGGCGCAACATCGGAATCAGCGCCCTGGCTCGTGCCACAAGCTCTTCCTCCGTGGGTACCACGTTGACTACGACTTCTTTCAGTGCTGTTTTCATGTTCTCCTCCTTGAGTAGGATTGCGGTCATCCCGGCATTGATTCAGCCGATGCGCGCGAAGCTCCCGCCGAAATACAGTAGCGGCTTACCGTCTTCGGCCGGCACCACTACTTCCATGACTTCACACAGGAAGACTGTGTGCGTTGCTGCCGGGATCACATCCTTAACCCGGCAGCCAAAAGAGACCAGCGAACCGTCCAGTATCGGTATGCCAAGCCTCCCGTCACGCCAGCCCCCATGACTGAAACGGTCCTCGCCTGCGACATCGATCACCATGCCTGCGAAACGCTTGGCGATGTTCTCCTGCGCTTCCGATAAAACATTCACGCTGAGCAATCCCGACTGCTCGATAATCTCGTGCGCTCGCACAGAGCGGTTCACGCAGACCAGCAGTTGGGCAGGCTCTGCGCTGACCGAGCAGACCGCGGTGGCAGTAAGTCCAGCACGGCGCCCCATGCTGCACGATGCGATCACCGAGCATGCGCCGGCCAGATGGCGCATGCTCGCGCGAAACGTCGGCGCATCGATATAGCTAGTCAAACGGACCGGCTCCTTGGCTTCGACTACCTGTGGAAACTGCCTCGACTGGAGCGGATGAAGCGGCGACGGCGACCCCATCAAATCCGCCCGGTGGAGAGGAACGAACGCATCACCGTGTTGAACTCGTCGGGTTGTTCATACTGCGGCCAGTGCGCCGCGTCCCCCTTCAACACGTAAAGCGAGCCGTGCCGCAGTTGGGGCAGGGCAGCCTCGGCCGCCGCCACGTCATGGATGGGGTTGTGCCGGGTCCACAGCAGCAGCGTTTCACACTGCAACTTCTCCAGGTCGATCATATCCATGCGCTGACTGTCATCGTTGGCCTTGCGCATCAGCCTGCCGAAGACGAGCGGCGCGCTCTTTTGAAAGTCCTCGCGCGAATAGAAAGCCAGACGGCTATCGATCAGTTCGTCGTCCAGAAGATTCCAGTTGCCTTCATAGATGAGCCACTGCATGCGGGCCCGCACACTTTCGCGCGTGGGCGCCTTGCCAAAATTGCGCGCGCTCAGTTCCGCCAGGTGCTGCAGATCCCGTTTTCCCTGTTCGGAGACGATAGGGATGCCACCGGACGTGTTGAGTACCATGCGCAGAACGCGCTGCGGATACTTGCAACCGAAGAAGCCGGACACCACGCCGCCGAGCGATTCGCCCGAAATATGGGCGCGCTCGATACCGAGCGCGTCCATCAATTCACGCAACTGTTCAACATAGTCGTCAATGCTGTAGTCGATGTCCGTTCTCTTTTCGGATAGGCCGTGGCCAACGTAGTCGAAAGCGATGACGTGGTAGCGATCCGCCAGCGCTGTAACGTTCTTCGCATACGCCTCCAGGTGCCCACCGATGCCATGCATCAGAATCAGGGCCTCCGCATTGCCTTTGCCGGCTTCCGCGACGCGCGTGCGGCCAAAGCGGGGGGTGTCGATATAGCGAATCTCTGCGCCTAGTAGGTCAATCCAGATACTCATTTCATCCTCCATAGGGAAATTTTGAAAGCAGCACTCCCCACCGCCACTGAGGCGGCAAGTTGCACATAAGGGTTGGAATGGCCAGCTTCGCCGGCTATGTCATCTCAGGCGGGCGCTTGCGGCGAGCGCTTGTGCCCCCAATCGCTCATCTTCGAGTAGCTGGCTACCCGCCAATTGGCCTCGTCGATCACGACGCCTCCATGGCCGAGTTCGATCGCGAAGCCGGACGGAGTGTGGACATAGAAGGAGAAGGTCCGGTCGTTAGGATGGCGGCCGAGATGCAGTGCAATCGGCAGCCCGGCTGCGAGGCAACGGTCATAGGCGAGGCCGACATCGTCCATTTCCCTGACCTGAACCATCAGGTGATTCAGGCGTTTCTCGCCCGGAATAGCCGCCGTGGCAAGCGAGTGGTGGCGCCCCGTCTTCGTGTGGAAAAAGGTCGCGTCCACGACGACGCCGGGCGCGCGCTCTTCGCGGATATAGTCGCTGACTTTCAAGCCCATCGTCTCGTGATAGAACGCCACCGATTCGCGGTAGTCACGCGCTGACGTGAGAATATGCCCAATCCCCAGCGGACCCGTTTCGAAGCCCGCACCGATCAATGCGTGCGAGCGAAACGGCTCCGTCATGGGCGCCAATTCGGGGCCGAAATAGAAGGCGTGGCGGTAGCCAACCGGATCAGTGCAGTAGTAGAGCTTCTCGACACGCCGCATTGCACGATAGTCTGAATCCGCTTGGCTCACTTTGACACCCCGCTCACGCAGCAACGCGGCATAGCGGTCCAGCTCATCCTCCGTCGCAAATTCCCATCCTGCTTCGAGGATATCGTCCTCGCCACTCTGCTCGAGCACGATGCGTTGCGCATAGTCGTCCATGCGAAGCACTAGCGAACGGCCTGCCTCGCGCCGGTCCACTTGGAAGCCGATCAGATTTCTTGCGAAGTCAGCCCACGCACCCAGATCGCTTACGCCAAGGATTAGATATCCCAGGCTTGAGATTCCAGCAGTCATGTCTCCCACTCCTTGATGGGCTTATGCCCAATCTTTTACATCTTTCGTAAATCGGCTATTGCTGTCGTGCCCATTCACTTTGGCGGGCACCGCTTGCGCGGTGCGGTTGCGATTCTGATGAAGCGCTATCCCTGTAGAGCAATCGGCGTGCCAGCCATGTGAACGCGATTGACGAGGTCCACGTCGATGCCCGCAGATCCGCCTGGCATCTAGCTCCGCGGGAGATGCCCACACTTTTTCATTCGCCGAGATACGCCCACCCCGTCGGACCATAAGTCAGAATTTGATGAAGATGCGGGTGCGCGCAGCGCCACCCGTTCGGAATTTCACGCATTGACACGCTGGAGGGGGGGTGTCGTAACATCGCAGCGTACGCTCAGGAAGGCGCCGGTTAGAGGCTCAACCAGAGCAAGAAACCCAGGAGACTGCATGAACGGTGTACACACACCAGAGGACGAAGCCGCCCGAGCGCCACGCGAGTTTGCGCTGCTTGACGCCATGGACTTCACTGACATTGCTGAGCAATTGCATTTCAATCCGGTGGAAGGACGCATCTGGCTGCAAGATCGGCGTATGGTCCTGCTTCCCTCGGAGATCCTTGGTGCCATGCGGCGCGAGCTCATCGAATTGCTTGGCCAAGACGCGGCTAGGGGAATGATGACGCGGCTCGGCTATTCCATCGGGTCCCGCGACGCCGAACTGGCCTGGAGCGTGCGCGGTAACCAATCGCAACTGGACATCATCGCTGCGGGTGCGCAGTTCCATGCGCTCCAAGGCTTCGTCCAACCCGAACCGGTACACATCGAAATCGACAGTACCCGGGGGTATTGCTACTCGGAGTTCTTTTGGAATCATGGATGCGAGGACGAAGTGCATCTGTCTAGCTTCGGCGTGGGTACCGAGGCAGCCTGTTGGCTGGGCGTTGGCTATACGTGCGGCTTTCTGAGCAAGATAATGGGCAAGCGTATTCTCGCCAGAGAGGTCGAATGCCGCGCCATGGGTCAGACGAAGTGCAGGGTCATCGCCAAGCCGCTGGAGAACTGGGAAGACCCAGAGGAAGATCTGCGCTTTCTCGCCGCCACGCCACTCCAGCCCCAACCTTTAAGGAAGCTGTTCAGCGTCCCGCTTGCGGCGCCAGAATCCGCGCGACAAGCCGCAACGGAGCCTCGCGCACCTTCGAAACTGGAACTCGTTGGTGCCTCCGCGGGATTTACCACCGTATTGCACAAGGTGAGACGTGTCGCTTCCACGAAGGCGACGGTCCTGCTGCTTGGCGAAAGCGGCGTGGGCAAGAGCGCCGTCGCACGAGAGGTACATCGTCATAGCAACCGGGCGGACAAATCGTTCATCGAGATCAACTGCGCCGCCATTCCTGAACAGCTAATTGAATCGGAGCTGTTTGGCGTCGAGCGGGGCGCCTATTCTGGCGCGACAGAATCGAGGGCGGGACGGTTCGAAGCGGCGAATGGCGGTACGCTGTTTCTCGACGAAATTGGCATTCTCAGTCCGAGCGCCCAGGGCAAGCTGCTGCGCGTGCTGCAGACCGGCGAGTTCGAAAGGCTGGGCTCCACGCGCACTATCAAGCTCGACGTGCGCGTGGTCGCTGCAACCAACGAGAACCTCCCCGAGGCCGTGAAAGCGGGCCGTTTCCGTGAAGACCTCTTCTATCGGATCAATGTTTTCCCGATCTTGATCCCACCGCTGCGCGAGCGCCGCGACGACCTTCCCCTGCTTCTCGAGTCCTTTATGAAGCGATTCTCAGATATGCATGACCGCCATGTCTCTGGCATCACACCGCGCGCACTACAGGCGGTACTGAACTACAAATGGCCTGGCAATATCCGGGAATTGGAGAATGTCGTCGAGCGTGGCATGATCTTGGCCGAGCCGGCCGAATCGCTTGATCTTCGCCATCTGTTCAGCGTCGATGCCACCTTGGGGACGTCCAGTCTGATGCGGCTCACCGAGTCCGGTGCGCTCGCAAAAGATCTAGGCACTCCACAAATTGACGAACCTGTCGCGTACAGCCACATGGCGGGCTCGAGCGACTTGGACCGCTGGGCGCGCGATGCGTTGCGGCAACAGGCCGTGACCATCTCGACCGTCGAAGACGCACTAGTCAATGCCGCAATCAGCGAGGCTGGCGGGAATATCTCGAAGGCAGCAGCAAGGCTCGGGCTCACCCGGGCACAACTCGATTATCGGGTCAAGCGCTGCGGGCGGCCATAGCGCCCGATGGAGTGCACGCCTGCATGCACCGACGCGCACTCCATTGCCCCCCAACCGAGCCGGATAAGTGCTTTCCACCCGATGTGCTATCCGCAAAAAATGCTCTGATCATCAGTCTATTCTGACATTGCCCTCGCGCACGACCTTGCGCCATTTCTCCAGTTCAGATCGGTAGAACCGTGCTTATCCGGTTGTCTCCCAAGCCCTCTACCGATAGTATGTTGGTCATCTGTGCCAACCCGGGGCAACCATGGTTATTGACGTGCTTGACCGAGGCGATCTGCCGTTTCCGGGCTCGCTGCCGGAGTTTCAGCGGATGTTTCCAGACGAAGCGGCATGCATGGCCTACCTTGAGCGCGCTCGATGGAGCGATGGGTTCATTTGTGACCACTGTGGCTTGCTTGGTGAGCCGTACCGCTTTGCCAATCGCCCCGGCGTTTTCCGTTGTCGCCATTGCACACGCGACACGAGCCTCACTGCTGGCACCGTCATGGAGCGCACGCACACACCGCTGTCGGTTTGGTTCTGGGCGGCGTATCTGGTCGCCAGTCAGACGCCTGGCATGTCGGCCGTTCAGTTCCAGCGCCAACTCGGCCTGTCGCGTTACGAGACCGCCTTCCAGATACTCCACAAGTTGCGCGCCGGCATGGTGCGCCCCGACCAGGATCGGATCGGTGGCAAGCCTGAGGAACACGTCGAGGCCGATGAGGCCTACGTCGGTGGGCGTACTCGCGGCAAAGGCAGGGGCGTGCACGACATGGTTCTTGTGGCCGGCGCTATCGAGGTTCGGCAACGCAAGCTTGCCGGCAGCCGCAACAAACGCAAGAGCGGACGGTATGCCGGACGAGTTCGGCTCGCTCTGGTTCCTGACCGAAGTGCCCGGTCGCTGGGCGGATTCATCGAGCGTACCGTTGCACCCGGCGCAACCATCATCACCGACGACTGGAGCGGTTATGCCAAGCTGGGCGAGCGCGGCTATGGCCATATCGCCATCGCGCAGCGCGGTGACATGCAAGTGGCCGAAACCTTCCTGCCGATCATTCACCTTGTGTTCTCCAATCTCAAGACCTGGCTGCGCGGTATTCATCACGGTGTCAGCCCGCAGCACCTACAAGCCTATCTCAACGAATTCACCTTCCGCTTCAACCGCCGTTTCTATCCCTTCAACGCGTTTCGCTCCCTGCTCGGCATCGCTGGTGACGTCACCGCGCCGACCTATGCCGAGCTCTATGCCAAAAAATCGCTACCCACTACATCTAGTAGGTTTGGGAGCTAACCGGATGACTACTTCCGACTGGATCCGCGCCAACGGCCAGCAGCGATTCACGCACCGACGGATCCTTGAGCGCTTCTGCTGTTTCCTGGTTCAAGCGCGTAACGATTTCCTTCGGCGTTCCGGCCGGCACGAAGAATCCAAACCAAGATGTTGCGTCGAACCCGACCACCCCCATTTCATGCAGCGTCGGAATCTCCGGTGCGACTTTAGATCGCTGCTTGCTACTCACGCCGAGAGCACGTAGTTTGCCGGCTTTGACCAGAGGTAGCGTAGTGATGATGTTATCGAAAGTGATGGGCACCACATCCGCCAGGACATCCGACATTGCCGCCGATGCGCCCTTATAGGGAACGTGCGATAGATGGATGCCGACCGTGCTGGTAAACAACTCGGTAAACAGGTGCGCGCCGGATCCGTTTCCCGCGCTTGCATAGAACAGCTCTTTCGACCCTTGCTGCGATGGCGAACTCGCCCCAGCGATCAAGCCCTTGACGGACTTGAATGGCGACTTGGGATTGACGACCAGCAAGAATGGTGATGACGCGATCATCGAAACGGGTATCAGATCTCGCAGCGGATCGAAGCTCAGCTTGGGATAGAGGCTGGGATTGATGGACAGGGCAATGGTGCCGAGCAGGATCGAATAGCCATCGGCGGGCGCGTGCGCGACCATGTCCGCTGCTATGTTGCTGGCGGCACCAGGTCGGTTGTCGACGATGACCGGTTGTCCCAGCCGTTCGCTCAGTTTCCGCCCTACCGCGCGGGCAGCCATATCGGATGCGCCACCAGCAGGAAAGCCCACGACAACACGAATTGGCTTGTCTGGATAGGCAAGCGGTTGTGCCGACGCGGCTCCCGGCTTTATGCCGGGACACAGAAGACAGAAGGCCGCCACTGTCTTGGCCAGCCGCATTGCGAGTTTGAGTGCTGACATCGAAGTCCCGGTTGTTGATATCATTCTTTTACTATTGATCTCGTGGCTCGCTCGTTACCATTGGCCAAGTGGGCCGCTAACAGCCACGACGCGACACTGGTGCAGTGACGCGCGCGTCCGCCACGCGAGGAACCGCTGCAGATGGCCAGGCATTCCGCCAGGAGCGCGCGGCGGCCGGCGCGGACATCCGCTCGGAAGCCCTCAGTCGAGGCGAATATCTGCTTTCTTGATCGCCACCCCCCAGCGCTGGTATTCGGATGCCAGCATCTTGCGGATCTCTCCGGGTGTCCCGCCGTCCGGAAGCACCGACATGCGCTGCATGGCTTCCACGAACGGGCGATCGCGTACCACCTTGTCTATCTCCGAGTTCAGCTTCTCTACGAGCCCCGACGGCACCCCTGCCGGCGCCACTACCACCAGCCATGTGCCGCCGATAACGTCGATGCCACGCTCCTTGAGCGTGGGAACGCGCGGCACTTCCGGCAGGCGCTCCGGCGCTGCTACCGCGAGAATTCTGGCCTTCCCGCTCCGGTGATAGGGGGCGGCAATGGAAACCGGGATCATCAAAGCGTCAATCTGACCCGCGGCCAGCGCCGCCAACGCTGGCGCCGCGCCAGTGAAGGGGACATGCATCATGTCAACACCGGTGGCCGCTTTGTACATTTCCATCGCAACCTGGGAAGAGCTACCGACCCCCCAGGATCCATATGACATGCGGCCGCCGGCCTGCTTTGCATAGGCCGTAAATGCTTCGACGGAGTCGGCTGGCACGCTAGCGCCGACCACAAGTGCATAGGGAAATGAGCCGATGCGGCCCACGGGTTCGAACTGTCGAAACGCGTCGTAGCTGACTTTTCTGTAGACCTGCGGATTGATGGCATGTGTCTCGACCGAAGCGATGCCCAGGGTGTAGCCGTCCGGCGTCGCGCGCGACGTCAACTCCGTCCCGATCATGCCGTTCGCGCCCGGCCGGTTCTCCACCACGACGTTCTGCCCCAATCGTTCGGACAAGTGCTTGGCAAAAACCCGCACCACGACGTCGGTGCCGCCGCCGGCTGGCCAGGGCACGACCAGACGCACTGGGCGGCTTGGAAAGCTATCTGCAAATGCCGTGGGAATCACCAGCACGGTGGCGGCCAGCAGCAAGCATCGGCGGAATCGGCTAATCATCGTCAAGTCTCCTCTTTGTTGTCCTACAAACGTCTCTTCTGCGATTGGCTCAATCTACGGCGCCCCGTCGCCGAAGCACAGCCGCGCCGACCAAATATGTCTTTCAATTTTCCTGAAATGTGCGGGGTCCGCGAGATGGGTAGCGGGGCTTTTCGGCTTTTTCGAAAGGCGATTTCGCCGCCTTGGACTGTCGTACGGCGGTGCCCCGGCCTATGCTGCGCCGGTATCAGCTCAATGGGGAAACGCGAAATGAACGAGAACTTCGATGTGGTGGTGGTGGGTTGTGGCGTGGCGGGGCTATCTGCAGCGGTAAGCGCCGCGCAAGCTGACTTGAACGTTTGCGTGCTGGAACGTGCCACCAGGGATGAGCGCGGCGGGCAAAGCCGCTATACCGAAGCCTACTTGCGCATGAAGAGCCACACTGAGGTGTCGGACGACTTTGAAGAGCACTTGGCGGTCCATTCGGGAAAATATCTGGACCCCGACCTCACCGCTGAGATGGCGCTTGACCCTGCCTCCTGGTCTCAGACAACACGTTCACTGGCAGTGGCGGACGCCGACACGTTGGATGCATTCGCTACGCACGTGCCCACTGCCATTGGCTGGCTGGGCGATATCGGTGTGCGCTTCGACTTCCTTCCGACCCAGTTCCTCACCAGCGCGCAGCCTCGGCTATTGCCGGTCGGCGGCGGCGCCGCCATCGTCGAGGCGCTGGCGACGCGCGCAGAGGCGCTGGGCGTGTCGTTCCAGTATGAATGCACTGCGCGCGATCTGATGCTGGACAGCGCGGGTGCCGCCGCAGGCGTGGTCGCATGGCAAAACGGCGTGGGCCTGCGTCGTTTCGCCGGCGCCGTGGTACTGGCTTCTGGCGGCTTCGAAGGCAACCCCGAAATGCTGGCGCGCTACCTTGGCCCCCGCGCAGTCAACCTGCGCCCGGTTTGCAAGGGCGGCTACTATAACAAGGGAGAAGGCATCGCCATGGCATTGCGCGCAGGAGCCGCCCCGTGCGGCGAGTTCGGCAGCTACCATGCGGAGCCGGTCGATCCGCGCTCGGGCGTGTCGGAGCCATCGATCTTTATTTTCCCTTATGGGATCCTGGTCAACCGCCGCGGCGAACGCTTCACCGACGAAGCCCCGGGCACGGTGGACGCGTGGTACGAGCGCGTGACACGGCGCATCTATGAGCAGGACGACGGCATCGCCTACGTCATCCTGGATCAGCGCGTCAAGGACATCCCTAACTATAAACTGGCGATCCGTACCGACCAGCCGGCCATCGAGGCACCCACGCTGGAAGCGCTGGCCGCGCAACTGGAATTGCCGGCCGAACGCCTCATGCGCACGGTCGCCGACTACAACGCGGCGTGCCACGAGGGCCGGTATGACCCGCTGGTGGCGGACGGATTAAGCACTGCCGCCCTGGAGCCGCGCAAGTCCAACTGGGCGCTGCCGGTAAATCTGGGCCCCTACTTCGCCTACCCGATCATCTCCGCCAACGTCTTCACTTTCGGCGGACTCAAGGTGGACGGCACCGCGCGCGTGCTCAACACCGATGGCGCACCGATTCCTGGCTTGTACGCCGCCGGCGAGACGGTCGGCATGTACTACACGAACTACACAGGCGCGACTTCCGTCCTCAAAGGCATCGTGTTCGGCAAGCTAGCTGGCGAAGCGATCGCCCAGACCTTTCAATAATCTGCGGAAGACTGTCATCTTGAATACCGATCTGCTCATCATTGGCGGCGGCATGGCGGGCCTGTCCGCCGCGCTGGAAGCCGCACAACTCGGCGCCACCGTCACGCTGCTGGAAAAGCAGCCGGAGCTCGGCGGCTCCTCGGTCATGAGCGGGGGCTGTCTCGCTTTCGCCGGCACCGACCTGCAGAGGAACTGTGGCGTGGACGACAGCGACAGTCTGCTTTTTTCCGATCTACGCGAAGTTGGCGGCTTTGAAAACGACGAAGCGCTGGTGCGCGCCTATGTCGAACATCAACTGCATACGTACCGATGGCTCTGCGGCAATGGCGTGGTGTTCGGCAAAGGCATCGAGACCTCGTCCGGCCAGTCGGTGCCACGCGTGCACTCCGTCGATCCGGCCGACGCAATACGACAACTTGCGGCGGCCTGCGTCCGAACCGGCAGAGTGACCGTCCACCTGAACGCCCGTGCGCAGCGCTTGCTCCGCGAGGCCGACGGCCGCTTCAGCGGCGTGCGCGCCACGATCGACGGCCAGTCGCGCGAAATCCACGCGCGCCGTGGCGTCGTACTTACCAGCGGCGGATTCTGCCGCAACGCTGAAATGGTCCATCGCTTCGCGCCGCAATATGACGAAGCGGTCTTCATCGGCGGCGAGGGCAATGTCGGCGATGGCATGAAGATGGCAATGGAGTTCGGCGCCGACCTGCGCGACATGGCGTATATCAAGGGGACCTACGGCAAGCACCCGATTGACGAGACTAACCACCATAGCTGTCTGGCGGTCTACAAAGGGGCGATCGCGGTCAACCAGGACGGCAAGCGCTTTGTCGACGAATCCATATCCTACAAGCTGCTCGGCGATGCCGCGATCCGCCAGCCCTATGGCGCAACCTTCCAGATCCTCGACCAACGCATTATGGACAGCGGCGACGACAGCGTGCGGATCCTGGACTTTCAGCGACGCCACCAAGAAGGCTTGTTCATAGAAGCCGACTCGCTTGCCGAGCTTGCGCGCAAGATCGAGGTGCCCGAGGCTGTGCTGCAGCAGACCGTCGATCAGTACAACACCGATGTGGACGCTGGCCAGGACAGTGTATTCGGCCGCGCCACCTTGGTCCATCACCACGGCCGGCCGTGCCGAATCGAGCAGGCGCCGTTCTATGCATACCCGTCGACCGCAGCGGTATTCGGTACATACTGCGGCATCCGGGTCACGCCCCAAATGGAGGTGATGAACGTCTTCGACGAAGCGCTGCCTGGCCTGTTCGCGGCGGGTGAAGTGGTGGGCGGCTTCCACGGCGCGGCCTATATGACCGGTACCGCACTGGGCAAGGCCACCGTGTTTGGACGCATCGCCGCGCGATCGGCACTGAAGGGCGAAGCGAGGCACGCATGAACACCATCGCCCTGCTAGCCAGCGTGCTAGACGCCAAATGGGCGCTACCACCGGACGCTGACTACCTGGCCAGCCCGGATAGCCTAGCTGCCATACCCCGCAAGCTTAGCCCCTTCGATGAGGCGGCGCTCGAAGTCGCGCTCAAGCTGCGCGACGCCGATCCGGCAACGCGAATCTCTGTCTATATGCCGGATGGCCCAGGCGCCGAAGGCTTGATGCGCGGGGTGGCCGCGCACAAGCCGGATATCGCGGCCAGGCTGGCAGTCCCGGAAGCCCTGCGCTGGGATGCCTATGCGCTGGCAAATAGCATCCGTGCGCAGCTAGCGCCCATCGTTGAAGGTCCCGCGTTGTGGCTGGTTGGCCGTGAGTTCGGCGACCTGGACGACGGCGTGTTCGCGTCCGCCCTGGCACGAGCGCTCGGGATCGGCCTGATTGCCATGACCGAAGGCATCCAGGCAGACGACCAGGGTGCCCTGCGCGCTCAGCGAACGCGCGGCGAGACGGTAGAACGCATCGCACTTCCAGACCAATGCGTGGTCTCCATCACCAACGATGCTGGCAACAAGCTCAGGCATCCGCTGATGAAGAATGTGATGCTAGCCAAGAAGCTGAACGTGACCTGCTTAGCGGCACCGGTTTCGCAACCGCCCGCGCGCATAGTGCCCATTGCATTGGCAGGGAATGCACGGGAGCACTCGTCAAAGGGCGCTCCTATTCCCACCGCCGCCGGCATTGCTGCGCAAGTCGAAGCCGTCTTCCAGTTTCTCTCCGCCTCCTATCCGACATGATGCCCCCTACCGTTCCACGTTGCCTTGCCGTACTGATCACCGATGACAGCGATGCCCACGCACACGAGCGCCACGCCCGGGCCGTACTTGACGCCGTACGCGGGAGCGGCAGGGCCGCGCAAGCCATCGCCGTGCTCGTCGGCGGGGAGCACGATGATGCGCTGGTGGCACGAATCGCAGCGCTAGGCTATGCCCGCGTGGTGTTGGTGACCGCTTGCGGCCTGCGCTTGCCCGTGCTGGCGTCCGACGTAGCGAAGGTGCTCGCCGAGGCTTTGACGCAAGGTGCACTGGCACCACTGTGCGTGGAGGACTTGCTGTGCTTCGCCGCGGGGGCCATCGGGGAGGAAGCTGCTGCGACCCTCGCGATGGCGCACGAAGCGATGGCGCTTGGCCGGGTGCATGCGCTCACCTTCGATGGCCGCACCCTGCTTGCCGCCAAGGCTGTGTTCGGCGGTCGCTCCCAGGTCACCATTCGCGCTGACTATGGCCCGTGGCTCTGCGCATTCCGTGGCGTCGGGAATAGCGCTACAGCGCGGACGCCCGGCAATACCAGCGCGTATCCAAGTGCCGCCGCACAGGTGGCGCCAGCGGAGATCGTACGCGAATCGTATGCGCCCCCGGCATCCGCTCCCGACGAAATCACCGTGTACCCCAGCACCTCGCAGCGGCGCCCGGTGGAGACTGCCCGCTTGGTCGTCAGCGGCGGTCGCGGCATGCGATCAGCGGAGGGCTTCGCCTTGCTGGAACAACTCGCCGCACACTATGAAGGCGCGGTCGGTGCGAGCCTGCCAGCCGTCGATGCCGGCTGGCTGCCAGTAACACACCAGGTCGGCCAATCGGGCAAGTTCGTCACGCCAAGGGTCTACGTTGCCGTTGGGATCTCTGGCACACCCCAACACTTGGCGGGGATCGGCGATGAGTCGAGCATCGTGGCTATCAATAACGATCCGGACGCGGAGATATTCAAGCACGCGGATCTTGGGGTGGTGGGTGAATGGGAGCAGATTCTTCCCGCCCTGATCGCGCGACTCGCGTCAGCCAGAGCGCAGGTGTGGACCGCAGCGTGACTGCAGCCAAGCGGTGCTCCATGACGATGCACGAAGTCGGCTAACATATGGCCCGCTGATTGACTATCTGGATCGGTATGCGGGCGAGAGACATAACAGCCTGGGCACGCGATCCTTTGACGGGAGGATGTATGGATCGACTTTGGGCGATGGAGGTCTTCGCGCGAGTGACTGAATGCGAGAGCTTCTCGCGAGCGGCTGAATCGCTGGAACTGGCGAACGCAACTGTCACCTCATGTGTGCGCAATCTGGAAAGCATCTCGGTGTCACGCTGCTGCAGCGCAATACGCGCCATCTCCGGCTGACAGAACCGGGAGAGCTGTTCTATGCCCGATGCAAGACGCTCCTCGCTGCTGTACAGGAAGCTGAGCAGGAAGCCGCACAATGCCATGCGGACTTACGCGGCGCCTTGCGCGTGGAAGCCCCAATCGCAATCGGACATGCCCTGCTGCTTCCCACGCTACCCGACTTTCTGGCGCGCCACCCCGGCCTGTCGGTCCACGTGAATTTGACCAACCAGCCGCACGCGCTGATCCAGCAAGGCATCGACCTGGCCATTCGCATGGACGCGGTAGAGGATGCCGATCTTGTAGCGCGCCCCTTGTATGCAGCCAGCTACATCGTATGCGGCAGCCGGGAGGTTGCCAATTCGCTTGACACCGCTACACCGGTGAGTCTCGATCCGCGCCGCTGCCTGGGGCTATTGCCCGATGGCAAGCCCACCCCCAAGCCCTGGCTATTGACGCGCGCTGACGAAGAAGTCCTGCTTCGCCCAGAGGGACCCGTCAGCTTCAACAACTCCGACGCGCTGATACGCGCAGCGAGCCAGGGACTTGGCCTCATCTGCGTGCTCGACCTGTTCGTGCGCAACGAACTGGCCAGTGGCTCCTTGGTCCGTGTGTTTCCTGGATGGGGAAGCGGCGGACGTGTATTTCATCTTGTGTCGGCCAAGACCAGTTTCACGCCGCCGCGCATCAAGCTCTTCACTGACTTCCTGCTCGACGTCGTGGGTGCGCAAGAGCGTCCGGACCACCGCGAGCCGATCCCTGTGCATCGAAACCGCTGAAACACGGCAGGACCGAGGAACGGCGCGCCCCTTTGGTTGTGCCTCCCCAAGCCAGGAATCGCCACCGGCTCAGGTGCGCGAACCCGGAGTGAACCGGGCGCGCCATGATGAAGCCTACATAGACTATCGCACTCAATAGGCCGAGGTCGATGCCTGCAAGCCGTCCAGCCGATAGAACCGCAGCAACTCGTTCACCCTCGCCCGGTCAGGCTGGCCGCCAAAGTATCCCCTGCGGCTGGGCTCAAGCCCACCCTTCCTCCGCATATCGACCAGCGCCTCGGCTTGCTTGACCCAGGCCGCGAGCGAATCCACCACCGGCACGCCATCCACCTGATTCACGCCATTGCGCGCCAGCAGGACATTGAGTGGCGCTTCTCCAGGAATGATGACGTCGGCGCCGGCGGCAATCAGGCGCCGCGCGCTTTCTTGGAACTGCCCAATCAGCCTCGTAGGATCAGCGAATCCCTCCAGGACGTCGGCAAAGCGAAATCCGACATGCGCGGCGCCGGAGAAGCGTTGCGCCAGCCCATGCTTGCTTGCGTTGTCAGCCACCAGTTCCGCAAGTTCGTCGATAAAGACCAAGACGCCAAACCTCCTGCCCAGCGTGCACGCGGTCAACATCGCCGCTTCGCCGTAGCCGACCACCGGAATATTGAGCAGCGAACGTGTCTCGCGCAAGGCGGGTTCCGGCAGCGTGCTGATCGCGTAGGCGTCATAGCCAGCCGCTTCCGCCTGCACGCCGGCGGCGAGGAACTGCAAGCCGTGCAGGTACTGCAGGGCGGCGTACTTAATGTCGTCCCCGGGGTAGTTGCTGCGATAAGTACCTGGATGCATGCCGTGCATGACGATTTCGGTATCGGGACGGGCGACGGTGCTGAAATGCATGCGCAAGGCTTCACTGTACGCGCCAAGGTCCGACAAGACGGTGAAGCTTTGATGCCAGATGCGGATGCTCATGATGTCTTCCTGTAAAGGGCATGGAAAATCTGCGATGGCGCTGCGGCGCGGCGCAGCGTCGAAAATGAAATGCCAAAAGTATCGTGGAAAAGTGTTTCGACCGCGTCAATGGTCTCCAGACCGATACGCCATGCCACCTCACTCGGCAACTCGGTTGCTGGTGCAAACAGGATGTGCATGGCACGTTGCCGATTGACGATCGTCGAGAGCGCGGCGCCTTCGCGGAACAGGCGTATCCGAAGTTGATGCGCGCTACAGCCCGTTGCGCGAGTGATGGAGATAACGTTCCACTGCTGGTCGGGAAAGCAATAGACCAATTGCGCCAGCGCCAGGGAGACCGGCGCCTGGCCTACATCAGCAGGGGACTCAACCGCGCGCGTAAGGCGCCCCAGCAACTGCCCTTGACTAGGTTCGTCAGGCACGCCCAAGGACAGCGTGGTGCGCGCTGTCCCGCCGGTCCAGGTGCTCGGTTCAAGCTCATAGTGCAGCACTGCCCCTGCCCGCAATTTCAGGCCCTTAGCGCACGCCACCGATTCGGTAGCGCGCAGCAGGATCAGGCGATGACGGCCCGCCTGCCGCTCGATTTCCATATCGAATGCCGGGGCCACATTGGCAAGCAGCAGCCGACTCGAGACCTGCAATACCTGCCGCGCCACCGGTACGGCGGCGCGGGCGCTATGCCGCGCGGCGCTGGTCATGATGCCTAGGCAAAATCGAAGGCGTCGGAAGTTTCTACCTGGCAGAAACGCCGGATACTGTCGATGGAATTGGCGTGCTCCTGCGCCGAGTGAGCCGCACAACAGTCATCCAGCACCACGACTTCATAATCGCGATCATGCGCATCGCGCACGGTGGCCTGCACAACTGCCTGCGTCGAGACACCGGAGCAGACAATGCGCGTCACGCCGTTGGCGCGTAACTGCGCCTCCAGGGTGGTCGAATAGAAGGGGCTGACGCGGTGTTTGACAATCTGCAGGTCCGATTCGCCCACTTCGAGCTGCGGATGAATCTCAGTGCCCCAACTTCCCAGCTTGAATAACCCCACCTTTGGCGCACCGGAGAATACGGGAGACTTTGGGGGGCATTCCTGATAGTTCGCGGAAAATCCGACCCGAACGAATCCGACCAGCGCGCCGGCTTCACGCGCCTTGCGCAGCGCGCTGGCGGTGCGCTGTAAAATGCCGCGCGCGCGGACCTGTTCGCCCAGCGGTCCCTTGCCGCTCGGACCTTCGTCGTGGACGAGGTCGTTTTGCATGTCCAACACTAAATATAACGTCTTGCTCAATTGAGTTCTCCAGTTTCAGTCACACAACATGCCACCATTGATATCGAGGATTTCCCCCGAGATAAAGCCGGCGTTCGGCGCCGCCAGAAAGACAACTGCCCGCGCCACGTCCTCTACATTCCCCATTCGACCAACGGGAATCAACGCGCGCAACGCCTCGGGAAAAGTCTGCGTCATACCGGTGGCGATCGGCCCCGGCGCAACGGCGTTAACGGTCACGCCGTCTGCGGCCAGTTCCTTCGCCAGGAAGGCCGTCAGGATGTGGACGCCAGCCTTGGACACGCCATACGCCACGTTACCTGCGCTCCCCAACTCTGCCGCATTGATCCAAGGCCTGGCGTTACCGGCGTTCTTGCCGACGACCGACCCTAGGTTGACGATCCGGCCGAAACGCCGCGCGATCATGTATGGCATCGCCGCCTGACAACAGAGGAAAGTTCCCTTCAGGTTGATGTCCAGCACACGGTCCCATTCGGCCTCATCAAGTGAGCGCGCTGCACCGAACGACACGATCCCAGCCGCGTTCACGAGAATGTCCAGCGCGCCATGCCGCTTGGCAATATTGGCAAAAATCGCTTCGATGTCCTCTTTCGACGTTACGTCCATGGCATGCGATTCCCAGGCGATCGTCCGCACGGAAGCAGACTGATGGTTGTCGCCGATCGTTCGATCAACAGCAATCACCGTGGCCCCTGCACGTGCCATCGCCTCCGCCACGGCATGACCGATCGCGCCGGCACCGCCCGTCACCACGGCAACTCTTCCCAACAGGTTTGACAGCATCCCGAACTCCGTCTTGCGCTCTGTACGCATCGTGTTTGTATAAGGCGACATTGTGAGCAGCACCTCCATGCAACTCCATGCCAAAAAGCCGAACGGCGCTTTCGCAATTTGTGAATAACAATGGCTCGCGAGGTATCGCTCATGTTCGCTGTCCCAGGCACCATTCGGGAAAGCCGAAAATGCCATTCGATCTGACGGGCTGGCTCCCGGGGGGTACATCCCTAGAATCCGGTACCACATGTTGATAGAGGAGACTGGACATGCGGTACCCATTCTGGCGCCCTACCGGGCTTTTCCTGAGCGCACTCGCTCTAGTCAGTCTTCAGGCCATGGAGGCAAATGCCGAGGAGGCATATCCCTCACGGCCGGTGAAGATCGTGGTGCCGTTCGCTGCGGGGGGAAGCACCGACTTGCAGGCGCGACAGGTAGCGAATGTGCTGAGCCGCCACCTCAAGCAGGGTTTTGTGGTGGAGAACCGCCCGGGTGGCAGCGGCGATATCGGCGCTGCCATGGTCGCCCGCGCAAACAACGACGGCTATACGCTGCTATTTACTACCACCAATCTGACCGCCAACGCCGCGCAGCCGGTCGCACCTTCCTATAACCCAGAGAAGGACTTCACGCCAGTAACCATGGTGGCCTTTGCACCGATGCTGCTGGTCACGTCGCCCAATGAAGAGGCGGACAGCGTGGCGACACTGATTTCCCGTATCCGGGCTCGTCCGCGCCAATACAATTTCTCCTCCAGCGGAGTGGGCGGCGCGCCCCATCTTGCTGCAGTGCTGTTCAGCCGGCAAGCCAAGCTTGACATGGTCCACGTTCCATACAACGGGGCGGTGCCTGCGCTGACCGACGTCGCCGCTGGTAATGTGCAATTGTCATTCACCACCTATGTCTCAGCCGAGCCGTTCGTCAGCGCCAAACGTCTAAAGGTCATGGCGGTAGCAGGTTCGCGCCGACTCGCCGTCTTGCCGGATGTGCCGACGCTGGCACAGAGCGGGGTACCAGACGTGGAGATCGGCACGATGTTTGGCCTGCTCGGCCCTGCCGGGATGCCCAAGGAACGCGTCCAGCGTCTCTTCGGGGCGCTGCGAGAGGAAGCTAGCGCTGCCGGCTTCCGACGGAGCATTGAAGCCATGGGCGCCGACGTGGTGCTGAGCGCCCCTGATGATTACGCTCGCTACATTAGCAAGGATGTGGTGCGCTGGAAAACACTATTGAAACAAGTGGGAGACATCCAATGAAGCAGTCTGATCAGGAACACCGCGCTGACGTAGTCGTGGTCGGTGGCGGCAACGCCGCGCTGTGCGCCGCGCTTGCCGCAGCGGAGAAGGGCGCCAGCGTTATCGTGCTGGAGCGCGCACCGGAAGACGCGCGCGGCGGAAACTCCGCCTTCACTGGGGGCGCATTCCGTGTGGCCTATGAAGGGATCAATGATATTTCTCTACTGGTTCCGGACCTGACCCCCGACGAGCGACGAAATTCCGACTTCGGCAGTTATCCAAAGTCCCAGTTCTTCGATGAGTTAATGGCCATAAGCGGCTACCGCGCCGACCTGGACCTCGTCGAGACGCTGGTCGAGTCAAGCCTGCCAACGTTGCAATGGATGCAGTCGCACGGTGTGCGATTCATCCCGATCTATGGCCGGCAGGCATTTCGAGTCAATGGCCGCTATCGCTTCTGGGGCGGCCTGACGGTCGAGGTCTCCGGCGGTGGCTTGTCGCTGGTCACCGCGCTCTTTGAAAGCGCTGCGCGGCACGGCGTCAAAGTGATCTACGAAAGCAAGGCCGAACGCCTGCTGGTTGAGCGAGGGCAGGTGTGCGGCGTTGCGGCTTCCAGCAATGGCACTCAGTCGCTGTACCGAGCTGGCGCCGTAGTGCTCGCGGCGGGCGGATTTCATGCGAACGCGGCTTGGCGAGCGAGCTATCTGGGGCCGGGTTGGGATCTCGCCAAGGTACGTGGCTCTCGCTACAACACCGGCGACGGACTGAGCATGGCACGCGCCGTCGGCGCACGCACATCAGGGCACTGGTCTGGCTGCCACAGCGTGTTCTTTGACGCGAATGCCCCGGCCTTCGGCGATATCCACTTGCTCAACCAGCAAAAGAACTACTTTACGCTGGGCATCGTCGTCAACGCGCGTGGCGAGCGCTTCATCGACGAAGGCGAGGACTTCCGCAACTACACCTATTCGCGGATGGGAGCCGAGATTCTTAAGCAGCCAGGCGGGTACGGATGGCAAATTTTCGATGCGCAAACTGCCGCCTTGCTCCCTGATGAATACCAGGTACGGCACGCCACACGCGTGCAGGCCGACACGCTGCCGGATCTGATCGCACAACTGGACGGTGTGGATCGCACCGTGCTCGCCGATACCATCGCGAAGTTCAACCAGGCAATCGACCACAGCATCCCTTTCGACCCCTCTGTCAAGGATGGCCGCCGTACACGCGGCCTGCAGGTCGACAAGAGCAACTGGGCCATGCCTATCGAAACGGGGCCGTTTGTCGCTTTCCAGGTCACCTGCGGAATCACTTGCACCTATGGCGGCGTAGCGATCAACGCGCGGGGCGAAGTACTGTCAGAAGACGGGCCGCCGATTCCCGGCCTGTATGCCGCGGGCGAGATGGTCGGTGGTCTCTACTATGGCAAATACCCCGGAGGCGCTGGCCTGACGTCGGGCTCGGTATTCGGCCGCAGCGCGGGCTCCGCTGCCGCCGCTTTCGCCGGAAAGTAGTCCCTGCTATGCAGCCGCCGCTCCCGTGGCGGTTTGCAGGCGGGCCAACGTGCCAAGTACCGAAGTCTGCGCTTGAACGTCAGTGATTGCGCTCCATGCTGCATCGATCTCGCCGGCAAGGCCAGCTAGCGCCAGGCAGCCCGCGAACTTGGCATACAACGCCTCTTCGGACAGCGCCAGGGATGTCACCGACTCGCTGACGATCCGCGTGCCGTCGACAGTACGGACCGCAATACGCGCCGGCGGATGCCCGGGGTTATCGGGCAGCGAAGGATCAAGACTGATTCGGTCCGTCAGAGAAAGAATGGCGGGATCGCCGAGACAAGATTCGGTCAGGGTGTGCAGGCCCACCTCTTCATGCGTCAGTGCAAACGCCACCATGAATGGAATGCTGTATTTCGCATCGTGTAAGGTAAGCGGTCGGCGACGCTGGTCCAGCGGTTCGCAGAGCTTCGCGGCGGACGCGTTAATGCTGACCTTGATGTCTCGAATGTTCGCCAAGTCTGCAATCCTTGGCCGCAGCGTACAAGCCGCAGCAATATACGGTTGCGAGAGCCGACAACTGGGCCAGCGCTTGACTTCCGTGGCGGAAAACGCCCAGGCGCCGCGGCGTAGCACGCGCTCCGTCGCAGTGGCGCCGAGCGGTGCTCCCAGATACAAGGGGAAGAGGCCGGCCCTGCCGTCCAGCGCGGTTTCGGGACCGGCCACCCCGGCTTGCGCCATCAACGCTGCCTGTACGCCCCCCATGGCGGCAAAGGCGGGATAGATGCCGCGAGCGTCGGTACCGATGCCGTTCGCCGCTTCCTTGCCGCCGGCGGCCTGCATATAGGCCAGCCCGAGGGACGACACCAACTCATCCTCCGTGAGGCCCAAGGCGATGCCCGCACTCAGGCTGGCACCGAGGTATCCGAGCAGTTGTGTCAGGAACCAGCCGGCGGCGTGCCCGGAACCGGTAGGCCGTATGGCTTCCCCGAGGCGACACATCAGTTCTACCCCTAGCGCTATGGCTCGCACGAGCGTGACGTCGTCCACATCCGCTACTTGACCGGCGGCAAGTGCCGCGGGCAGGCAGACGCTGGTGGGATGCAGGCGCGCCACATCATGGATGTCGTCGAAATCCAGAACGTGCATGCTTGCCGCATTAACGCCGGCAGCCAGCGCGGGAGGCAGCGCCTGCGTAGCGCCGATGACCATGCTCGCGCCTCTTGTCCCGCCCGCTTGACACGCTGCAAGCAGCTTTCGCGCCGGTCGCCCCTCGGGCAGCCGGGCACCGGCGTAGCCAATGGCGATAGCGTCTGCTGTATGGAGACGGACCTGGCGCAATATCCTCTCCGGGATATCTGTGCCCAATGCTGTCATGTGCCCGATGAGCGTGCGAGCAAGTTGCATGCGGTGGTGTCCTTGAAGAGCTGCGAGTGTAAAGTTCGTTGGACAGCATAGTGGCTTTCATTCGACATCGACGTTTCGCATTTTCGAAAAGACCATTCGAGAATGTCAAATCATGCGACACCGGCCGGGGAGTAAACTTCGGCTCATAGAATTCTAAGAAGCCATTCGCAGGAGCGAGACAAGATGATTTCCCGACATTCCGCCATTCCGAAGCGCTCAGGTTCCGCCGACGCCGGGCGGCGGCGCGCAGCGCGCGCAGTATCCATCTTGCTGCTAGGCGCAGTCGGCCTGTGTACAGGCGCGAGCGCGCAAGGCTTTCCGGGCAGGGTGATCACGCTGGTAGTGGGATATCCGCCAGGCGGCTCGAACGATATTGCGGCACGCATCATTGCGCCCAAGCTGGGTCAGATCCTGCAGACCACGGTGGTTGTCGAGAACCGGGCGGGCGCCAATGCCGTGATCGGGTCCAACTATGTGGCAAAGTCTGCGCCGGACGGCAACACCCTGCTGCTTGCCAGCGCCTCCCCTCTGGTCATCGCCCCCCATACCTTCGCCAAGGTTCCGTACGATACGTTGCGCGATTTTGCGCCCGTGTCGTTACTTGCCATCGCGCCGGAAGTCGTTGCCGTCAATCCCTCCGTTTCTGCTACAAGCATGAAGGACCTGCTTGCCCTGACGAACGCGCGCGAAGTCACGTTCGCGTCATCGGGGAATGGTGGTATGCCGCATCCGGCAATCGAACAACTGAAGAGCATCGGACAGTCGAAGCTACTGCACGTCCCCTATAAAGGCGCCACGCCTGCCGTCATGGATACGGTGGCTGGCCACGTCGACGGCATCGTAATGGACCTGCCCGCGGTCCTTGGCATGATCAAGGAAGGCAGGCTGCGCGCGCTCTCAGTCATGGCAACGCGACGTAGCCTGGCATTGCCTGACGTGCAGACATCGGCCGAAGCAGGCATACCAACGGTAATAGCGGAAAACTGGATCGGCTTGTTTGCGCCAGCCAAAACGCCTCAACCGATACTGGGAAGGCTCTATGAGGCAGCGCGCGAAATATCGAGAGATCCGCAGGTCAAAACACAGCTTGCTCGGGCTGCCATGACACCGGCAACCTCCGATTCAGCAGGCGCCTTCACCGCTCTGGTCAAGGACGAATATGGTCGGTGGGGCCAGATCGCCAAGCGGGCGAATATCGTACCTGAATAGATCTCTCGTTGGCGGTACGGGAGGTACGCCTCGGTGCCCCCCAAAATCCAGGGTCTAGGGATGGATACCGACCGCTTCCGAGATGACTTTGTCGGACCTGGCAGTTTGCGGAGAGCCTGCAGGACAGCGCAAGACTGGAGATCCCGAAATCGGCAATCTATCGCTGTACCGGCAGGTACTGACGCCGCACGTCAAACGCCGTTTGGTGTGTGCGTCGGGTGTGCCACGCCGAACCGACCCCGGCCTCTTCTCTCTGAACAACGGCGCCTCCCTCGTGAGACGCCGTATCCGTTGACTCTTTTTTATTGGTGCCGGTCAGCAAGGAAACGACTTGCCAGCGTGTCGCCTAAAATCGATGCCGCATGCCGACTGCGCCACCGAGCTGGCTTGAGGCATTGGGGGCGAGCTGGTAGACCGCGGCCACGCCGTTGTAGCTGTCAAAGTTCAGCGCCGAATTCTTGGTATATGCCGCAGTCAGGTAAAGGTCGGTCCTCTTGGAAAGCGCGTAATCGGCTATGAGCGAAACCTGCCACGGATTGCTGGGATTCGTTGTTCCGCCGCCGGTGCGCAACACCCTAATATTGTCGTAGTAGACGGCAGTAATAATATCCAGGGCGGAAGTGGCTTGATAGTGGATGCCGAGCCACCACAGGTCGTCGCGCCCGACCGTACCGGCAAGGGGTGCGTCGTTCTTGCCATAGCGATATGCCGCTTGCGCAAGCCAGTTCTTGCCTATCTGATATCGCAGCCCGACCGCAGCTTTTTGGGCGCGGCTGTATTCACCGGCGGTCTTGGCGCTATTGACGTCATCGTAGGCCACCGCCACGCCGAACGGCCCGGCCCGGTAGTCCAAGCCGCCGCCGAATCCCGCCGCGCCCTGGAAGGTGCCGGGCTGCTCGCCAAAACTCCAGTGCATCTCCGCGCTCAGTGGCCCGAAGTCGCCGTGGTACTTGATGACATTGTCCTCGCGCAGGAACAGGCCGGCGATGGTCGGTACCGGCTCGTAGGAAGTGGCATAGGCCGTCGGCGAATAATTTGCCATGGTCAGGAAGAGCGAGGTGTATTGCCGGCCGAACGTCAGCTGATGCTGGCCCGAGCCGATGCCGACCCAGGCCTGGCGCCCGAACAGCCGGCCGCCCTGCGTGGCCACGCCGTTATCGAGGCTAAAGCCGCTTTCCAGCGCGAAGATAGCGCGCTGGCCCCCGCCCAGATCCTCCACGCCTCGCAAGCCCCAGCGGCTGGAAGACAGACCTCCGGAACTTAAGGCGAACTTTGAGCCGCCGTCGCGCCCGGCGGAGAAGTTGTGATTGCTGTATTCGACGTTGGCGTCGGCCACGCCGTAGACTGTGACCGAGTTGGCGGCCGACGCCGTCACTGTGGCGGCAAGCAGGGCAAGGCCCGTGATGGTCTTCTTCATGGAAATGCACTCCTCCTTATAAAACATATGTTATTGGTATCTAACGGTATTGAGACGGCAAAGGTTCAGCGAGCTGGCGGAGCGCCGGCTGGTTGCCAGTCTTCCCCGCGGGTACCCCATGCGAGGCCCGCAGGCGGAGACTGGCGGCTTTCAGGATGCTGGATTGCCGTCTTGGCGGGAAAGACTTGCCAGACGGGGTGGTAGCGCAGCGATCGGAAAGGAGAGCCTTTGGCTCAAGGCTTGGCGTAGTCCATCGATGTCCCGCCAGACACCTGTTCGCGGTCGTATTGGGACTCCAGCGCCTCCAGTGCCATCTTGTTGGTTTCCGGCCCCCACAGCCAGACAATGGCGGCCTGCAGCAGCAAAAGCAGCGCTACCGCGAGCGCAACGGCGGTGATGCCGCCGAGCGCGAAAAGCTGAATGACGGCATAGGGAAGGCCGATGGAGACGGCTCGGCCCACGCCGCTGCACAGGCCAGCGCCGCGCGAACGTACCGCGGTGGGGAAAAGCTCAGCAAGGTAGCCGGCAAATACATAGGTGGCCAGCACGTAGATCACGGTGAACAGCAGGAAGCCGACCACGATCACCGCGCGCGGCGAGGTCTGTATCGCATACACCATGCCGAGCAGGGACGCCAGCAGCGAGAAAGCTACGATGCCGCGCCGCCGTCCGATGCGATCGGCGAGCAAGGCTGCAAGCAAGGCACCCACCGGCCCACCTGCCGACATGAACAGCGAATACTCCAGCGATGTGCTCAGAGCCAGGCCTTGCTTGACGTACAGCCCCGGCAGCCAGACCAGCAGGCCGTAGATGGCCACGTATTGCACCGAATTGAGAAACATGCCGAGCAACGTGCGGCGCAGGATCAGGCCGCGAAACAGCGTCGAAACCGAAGCGCGCGCCACGGGCGGCGGCGGGGGAGCGTCGGCGACCTCAGCCAGCTTTCCGAGGCACGAGCCCTCGATTCTGCCGAGCACGGCCTCGGCCTCATCGAGCCTGCCCTTCGATTCCAGCCAACGCGGCGATTCCACCAGCCGCCAGCGCAGGATCCACATGACCAACGCACCCACTGCCGCAATCCCGAACATCCAGCGCCAGCCGCCTGAGAGCGGCAGTAGCAGATAGCCGCAGAGGGCGGAAGCGAACACCGCAAGATTGGCGATGAAGGCGAGCAGGCCGAGCCACCGTCCGCGCCGGCTGGGCGGAATGAACTCGCTGAGCGTCGCGTAGCTGATGACTGCCTCTGCGCCGAGACCCACGGCCGTGATGAAGCGCAGCGCGATCAGCCACTCGGCATTGGGCACGAACGCGGAGGCGAAGGTGGCAATCGCCACGATGGCCAGGTTGACCTGATAGCAGACCCTGCGTCCGAAGCGGTCGCCAACGTAGCCCGCCAGCAAAGCACCGGCCACCAGGCCGGCGTATGTCGCCGAGACGATGTGGGCTGACTGATGCAAGTCGGAAAACCCTTCCTTAACCAGCGCGCCGGTGACGCCCGCGAGCAGATAGACGTCGAAGGCGTCAAAAAACAGGCCGCCGCCGATTAGCCACAGCAGGCGATAGTGGAATTTGCCGATCGGCAGGCGGTCAAGCCGCGCACCGCTGTGTACGGTTCTCTTTGCATCCGCAAGATATGCTGACATTGATTTGTCTCCGCTTCTTTGTAATGGTCTCGGCGCATGTGGCTCATGGCGTCAAGGGGGCGCGCCACGACGGTCCGAGGTGGGATGCTGCGATCAGTACAGTCCACGTACCCGAGCATGCAACCGTGCCAGGCCGTAGAGTGCCTCAAGATTCGGGGCAGGCGCGCCTGCGTGGGTAGCTATCTCCAGCACCGTGCCGACCAGCGCATCGAGCTCCACAGGCTTGCACGCCTCGACGTCTTGCAGCATCGACGTCCGAAAGGCGCCGAGGCGGCGCGTGACGGCGTGGCGGGATTCCGGATCAGCGCCGACCTGCAGGCCTATGCTCTCGCCTACGGCGGCGGCTTCGAGCATGCAGCGCGACATGAACTGGCGCACCAGCTCGTCGTCGAGGATGCGGTCGCCCGTGGCGCCGGTGATGGCGGAGATCGGGTTGACCGTCATGTTGCCCCACAGCTTGAACCAGATTTCCTGCTGGATGCGCTCGCTTTCCTCAACTTCGAAGCCGGCCTCGCGCAACAGGCCGGCAATGCGCCCCGCCCTGCTGCCTTGCCGGTGCGGATCCGGTTCGCCGAGGATCAGCCGATTGCCGGCGATGTGCCTGACCGTGCCGGGCGCGGGCGACGTGGCGGACAGATGCGTGACGCAACCGACCACCCGTTCGGCGGGGATGGCCGCGGCGGTCGCGCCGTCGGGGTCTGCCGCCCGGATATGCTGCAAGGCAAGTTCAGGCGCGAGGCCATGGAAGAACCACCAGGAAATGCCGTTCATCGCCGAGACCACGGCGGTGTCCGGGCCGAGCAGCGGAGCGATGTCGCGTGCCACGGCGGGCATGGCCGTGGCCTTGACGGCGAGAATCACGACATCCTGGGGGCCAAGCTGCTCCGGGCGCCCGAGCGCGTCCAGGGATGCGCGGCGGCTTCGCTCGCCGCCTTCATACGTGTCGATCAGGGTCAGGCCGTGCTGCCGTACCGCCTCCAGCGTATCGCCACGCACGACGGCGTTGACCTTCGCGTTCGGAATCTTCGCCAGTGCCAGCTTCGCGGCCATCAGGCCGCCCACGGCTCCGAGGCCGTAGATGCAGATGTTCATGTCGATGGCCTCATTGGCGGTAAGTTGGGTCGACGCGGTCGACCATGCGGACCAGCGCGGAAAATACGTCGGCGCCCGCGCCATAGCGCTCGTCGAACTGCAGGGCGTCGGCGCTGGCCTTGCGCTGGATCGACTCGGGTATGGCCAGCGTGGCGCCGAGGCCCGCGCCCGCCACCTGAATCTCGCAGGCGCGCTGGAGCGTCCACAGGTAGCTGAACGCCTGCGGGATGGAGGTCCCCAGGGAAAGCAGCCCGTGATTGCGCAGGATGACCGCCTGCGCCGATCCGATCGACTTCACCACCCGGGGGCCCTCGTCGGCATGCACCGTGACGCCTTCGAAGTCATGGTAGGCGAGGCGGCCATGGAGCTGTGCGGCATAGAAGTTGTCCATGGAAAGGCCGGCCTGGCTGCACGCCACCGCACAGCCCGCGGTCGTATGCATATGCATGACGCAATGCGCGTCGGCAATGCCGCTGTGGATCGCCGAGTGCAGGGTAAAGCCGGCTGGGTTCACCGGCCACGGCGATTCGCCGACGACCGCTCCGGACAGGTCGACCTTTACCAGGCTGGCGGCGGTGACTTCGCTGTAGTGCAGGCCGAAGGGATTGATCAGGAAGTGCAGCGCTGGCCCAGGCACGCGCATGGTGATGTGGTTGTAGATCAGCTCGGTCCAGCCGAGCATGGCGAAGATGCGGTAGCAGGCGGCAAGCTGCTGGCGCAGGGTCTGTTCGTCGGCGACAAGCATATGTCCCCCCTAGCCTTGCAGCGGTTGCGCGTGCCGATGAAGCTCGGCAAGCGGGATGCCACACTCCATCATGCCGATGGTTTCTGACAGCGCGCCGGCATTCTGGGGGCCGATCACGCCGGTCACGAGCAAGGAGAATTTTTCCCGAAGCTGCCGGGGCGTGAGCATGGTGGCGGGTTCGCCGCGCGGCACCTCGACAAACTCGCGCCATTGCTCGCCGTCCTTGGTGCGGATTTCGACCACGCCCGAGAAGGCGCGCGGAAACGCCGCTTCGCAGCGTGCATCCTCGTACACGTCGATGCGCTGCATGAGAGCGCGGATCTCCTGATCGGCCAGCGCCGGCTCGTAGTCGTCCCAGCCCATGTGCGCATGCTTGAGCGCGACGGCGATGCAAAGATGGGTCGAAAACTGGCAGTCGACCACATTGCTCGGGTTGCGGCGGCGCGCCTGCGGTTCGCCCACCACATGCAGGCTGCGCCGGGCCATGCCCACGCGTACTGATTCGATGCGGGCGATGTCGATATGGTGCCGCGCGTGCAGCGCCATCACAGCGTCCAGCGGCGCATGGATGCCGCGGCAGCAAGGGTAGGGCTTGACCCCGGATTGCAGGATTTCCCAGACGGTACCCAGACCGCGCAGCGCCTCTTCTGGCTTCGGATCAGGCGAATAGGCGTTGAAGAAGCCTTCACCACCTTCCAATGCCTGCGTGGCGCCGGTATAACCGCGGCGCGCGAGGCTGGCCGCCAACACGCCGCCGGCGGCGGCGTTGCCAACGTGAAAGCGCTTGGTCCAGGCGCCGTTCACGGCAAACTGGCCGGTGCCGGCGGACTCGCTCAGCGCGGTGCCGAAGGCGTGCTCCATTTGCTGCGCGCTCAGGCGGAACAGATTGCCAGCGGCCGCGGTGGCGCCGAAGACCCCGGTGGTAGCGCTGGGATGATAGCCGCGCTCGGCGTGCCTGAGTGCATTGACGCCAAAGGCCACGCGAATCATCACTTCATAACCCGCGACGATGGCCGCAAGCAGTTCCCGACTGCCGGCGCCCGTCATTTGCGCTGCCGCCAGCGCGGCGGGCACCACCGCCGCCCCGGGATGGAGCTGGGCCTGCGCGTGGGTGTCGTCGAAGTCCAGACTGTGCGCCGCGGCGCCGGCCAGCAGCGCCGCGGCCTGGGGTGTCCACGATTCACTGCTGCCCAGCACGCGGATCTGGCCGCAATGCTGGCCAAGGTCGCGCAAGGTCTCCTTGAGCACGAGGGTGGAGTCGAGCGTCTGAGCGCGCACGATGATACCCGCCAAGTCCATGAACAGCAGCCTGGCGCGCGCCACGACTTCGGCGGGAAGGTCCTCGAAGCGCAGACCGGCGGCGAAGTGGGCGAGTTGCGCGGTGACGGGGGGCGTCTTTGATTTTTCCATGTGTCTATCCATGCCGGTGCTCAGGCCGCCTGTTTGATGGCGGGGATGCCCCGGCGCACGAATTCGGCAAAACCGTCGGACAACTGGACGCTGTCTGGCAGGTTGATCCACATGCGCAACAGGAAGCGCTTGGGGCCGTCGTCATGGTCAATGTAGTTGGAACGCGAATGCAGCGTGATGTAGTTGTTGATGATCTGGATGTCTCCTGGTTCCAACATCATATCGATGCGCATGTCTTCTCGAGTGCCCAACTCGTGCACGTAGTCGATCGCGGCCTGTTGCAGTGGCGTCAGCGGCACGCCGCGCTTGAGGGCACCCGTTTCGATGATCTTCTTGGCAAAGGCGCAATTCACGCGCCCATTGTTGTATTCAAAAACCGGAATGGGCGTGGCGGTAACCTCGTTGGGATCGGCGTTGGGACCGTAGCCGCGATAGTCGTGATAGAAGCCCTCGTAAAGCACGTCGAGGTACTCGGGATGGTGCTTCACGATTTCATTGTGGATGGCCACCGAGCTGACCAGGCTGCTCATGCCGCCCTCCTTCGCTTTTTCTACGCAGAGGAGCGCGACCACGTCAGCGAGGTCGGTGTGCGGGTCCAGCAAGTGGTTGGTTGTGTTGTTGCGACGGTTCGGATCGCTCGACTTCAGGCCGAGGTCGGTCACCGGCGCCACAAAGTCGCCGGCGACGTTGTGCGAGATCACTTGGCCCATATGCACGCCGAGGCCCCAGTAGATCGTCTTGAGTTCGTCGAGCGAATAGCGCTGAACCGGAAAGCCCTTCACCAGCACAAAGCCGCGGCCGTTGCGGATCTGTTCATCGATAGCCGCGAGCTTGGGGGCAAAGGTGGGCAGAGCAAAACGCTCCTTGCCGAAGGCGCCCCAGGCCAGGCCGCTGGCCTGAACGGCGTGTAGGGCGCGGTCGATTTCGTCGGTTTCGACCTCGGTGAGCCGGTAAATCCAGGAGGTATCGTCCTGCAGGTCGGGGCCTTTCCAGGCAGCGGTGTCAGTGACAATGTCACGGAGAATAGGCTTGCTCATGTCTTTATCCAGGTGTTTCACGTATGCGAAGGCGAATCAGTCATCCAGCGGTGGCACTTCGATGTCCACCAGCGGGCCGAACTGCTGGCCGCCGAACAGGTCGGTGTCGGCTGGATCGCCCGAGGGCACTAGGCGCGGCACCGTGACCTTGATGGCATTGCCCGGGGCGTAGTTGAAGAGTTTTACGGCCGACTCGTCGACCTTGAAGAAGCGCGCCATCGCGGGCTTGTTGATCACGCCGCTGGCCACCACGTGTTCGTAGCTGCGGGCGTCGGGGAACATGATGTCCAGCGTGAGCTGGAACGGGCCGGCATTCTTGGTACGGATAAGCTTGGCGATGTCTCGCAGGCGGGGCATGTCAGACCTCCTCATAGCGGATGGGGTGGAGTTCGAGCGGGCAGTCCAGTTCGACCACGTGGTTGAGGACGAACTGGTAGGCTTCGCCCAGGCTCCAAAAATGTGGGGCAATGGGGAACGCCAGGTTGGACAACAGTCCCTCCCATTGCGGTACGGAGTGGTGCAACACCATGTGTGCGGCCTGACCGGCGATGGCATAGGCCACCTCCTGGCTTTGCGCCAGCGTGACCATCAGCAGACCGACCTCGTTGCCGACCCGTTCCGGATGCGTCTCGCGCTCGCCCAGCACGCCGTTCTTTCCATAGATCTTGTAGTCGATACGGTATTGCCCGCGGATCGACGGACCGTAGATGCCCTCCACGTTCTCCGCTATGTGCTCCTTGAGGCCGTCGAACCAGGCATCGAATTGCTCCAGGATCACCGGATCGCGCACGCCGCCGAGCACCATGGCGCGGTAGCCGATCTTTTTCGCGCCTTCGAGCTTGACCGTGTAGGGCTTGGGGTGAAATTTGCTGCCAGTCACGCGCACCATGCGATCGCTGACGCTTTCGTACTTCGCCTCGGTCAGGTCCATCTCGCCGCCGGGCTCGAGCATCCGGTAGGGATCGGCCGTCTCGTACAGCGCGTGCGCGGCCACGCTCAGCGGTGAGCATTGCTGGGTCGGACTGACCGGCTCGAGGGTGAAATGGTCGTCGGTGATCGTGCAGATCATGCCTTCTGGCTTATCCATCTTGACTACCGAAGCGCCGCCGCACTCCATGATCTTGGCGGCGTGCCAGCAGAGGCCCGCCGGAAAGCCGCGCGCGACCGGAATCGCGGCAAAGATGGCGGCGTCGGTTGAGCGGCCGGCCAGGACCACATCGGCGCCGGCTTCCAGCGCGGCGACATAGGCCTCGGCGCCCATCATCGCCACGATGTGATCGGCCTCACGGAGCACGCTTTCATCCAACGGCGGGGCCGGATCGAGCGGGCGGATCTTGCCTTCTCGGTACTTTCGCAGCAGGGTCTCGCGCGAGGGCTCCGATTCGATGACCGCGATGCGCAAGTGCAGATTCTCTTCCTGGGCGATTTCGCGGACGATCTCCCGCACCCAGTTGAGATTCCAGTTGCCACCGCTGCCGCCGCAAGAGCCGATCAGCAGCGGCACACCGATCGAGCGCGAGCCGGTGAGCAGTATGCGCAGGTCGCGCTTCACGGCGGCGTGTGAGAAGAAGGGCTTGTTGCCACCTAGATTGGCCGGCCCTCCGTCTGTCGAGCCTGCATCGCAACCGATGAAGGCCAGGTCGCGCGAGAGGGCGGCGCGGAAGTGATGTTCCGAGAACCCTACGCCCAGGACGCCGGTAGGCGAGAGGTAGCGGATGCTGCGTGTCATGGATGGATGCTCCGATTTTTCATTTGTTATCAATATCAAATGTTAGTCATAGAACGGAAAAACTCAGACCGGATGTGCTGCGCGTTCCTCGAATGCTATACTTAACAAATGTTATTGATATCGGTGGTTACACCTACCCTGCCGTTTCCATGAGGCGTTGCGGACAATATCGGCCTGATATAGTTACCGCGCGTATTGCATCGATGAACCAGACGTCACACTCTATGACACGAAACCCTGCCGGGGGCGAAGCTGCACCGATGGGCAAATCGTCACTAATGCCCGAGATGGTGGGCTTTCGCTTGCTGAAGCTCTCGAACCTGATCAGCCGCCCGTTCTTCGCGGAATTTGCGCGGCAGCATGCGCTGTCGCTCAACGAGTGGCGCGCCATCGTTGTGCTGGCGAAGCGGCCCGGTAGTGCCGCGCAGGACATTGCCGCGGCGACCGGCCTGCATCCGATGAACGTCAGCCGGGCCGTGATCAGCCTGCGCAAGTCTGGCCTAGTGGAAGAGGCGCGCGATCCCGACAATCACCGCCGGGTGCTGCTGTGGCTGACGAGGACGGGAAAGAAGAAATTCGACGAAATTTCCCCGCGTGCCGAACGGGACGCCGGCATGTTGTTCGATGCGCTGACACCTCAGGAGCAGGCGACGTTCAGCAAGCTGATCGACAAGCTGATTGCCCGCGCCGAAGATATGAGTTTGGGAAGCGATTGATGATAGCAGCTGCCCGTGCCTCGCGGACCGCGTGAGCAGCGGCCTGCTCAAGTAACGGTACGTGATCCCTGGGAACGACTAGCATAGTCAACCCCAACCCTTCGAGCGCTCGAAGGAGAGGCCATGGTGGTGACGTCGCTCGATGGCACCATCATCGACGTGAATCCGGCCTTTGCCGCCGCCACCGGCTATACAGTCGAGGAGATCAAGGGCCGCTCGGGCTATAGCGTCAGCGGGGCAGGCAATGCGGCAGGGCTGGTCGAACGCCTGCGGGCCACCGTGGCAGCCAAGGGCAGATGGAGCGGCGAATTCTCGATCCGCCGCAAGGACGGCAGCGAGTTTCCCGCCTACCTGACCGTGGATACCTACCTGGCCCACGCGTATGGCGAGCGCCGCCGCGTTGCGCTGATCCATGACATGACCGAGAAGCGCCAGGCGGAGGAAGTCATCCGGCACCAGGCGAATTTCGATGCGCTGACGGATCTGCCCAACCGCCGCCTGTTCTTCGACCGGCTGGAGCTGGAGATCGAGCACTCGCGCGGCATGCAGGATGCGCTGGCGCTGCTGTTCATCGACCTGGATCGCTTCAAGGAGGTGAACGATACCCTCGGCCACGATCAGGGTGATCAGTTGCTGCTGGAGGCGGCGCGGCGCATTGCGGCATCGGTGCGCGCGTCGGATACCGTGGCGCGGCTGGCCGGCGACGAGTTCACCGTGATCCTGCCCGCGGTGGGCGATGCCGGCGTTGCCGGGGGCATTGCCCAGGCGATCCTGGAGCGGATTGCCGCGCCTTACCGCCTGGCCGGCGAGCTGGTGGTGGTGTCGGCCAGCATCGGCGTGGCGACCTACCCCAAGGACGCCAACAACGCCGAGGCCCTGCTGGTGTGCGCCGACCAGGCGATGTTTGCCGCCAAGGCGTGAAGTGTAGTAACAATGTTCCGCTTGCGAAGTAAAGTTGGGTCTCCCGCACTTTGTGTGACGGCCGAGTCAAGCCCTTGATTTCCGGCCGGTTTGGTCTACGTTTATCGTTACCATGAGGCAAGTTCTCGGTGGGATCGATCGTATTCTCGCCCGTGTGGGTAAGCGCTTCGTCTCCAGCGACGTGCAAGGGGAGACCATTACTATCGAAGCCAGCAGTACAGTTCGCAGGGCACCGTGCCCGGCCTGCCATAGTTGGAGTCACCGACTCCACGGCCGCTATGTGCGCAAGCTGGAAGAACGTCCAATGCTCGAGCAGCGGGTCGTTCTCGCTATTGAGGTGCGTCGCTTCAAGTGTATGAACGCCAACTGCCCCCGTCGTACGTTTGCCGAGAACATCCACGCCTTGGCCGGGCGGTATCAACGTCGTACGCGATCGCAGGCTCGGGCGTTGCACGCGCTGGGCCACGCCCTCGGTGGTGAGGCGGCAGCCCGGCTTGCCGACGCCTTGGGATTGCGCACCAGTGCCGACACCGTGCTGCGGGAATTGCGCAGAGTACCTGAGCGCAAGCGCAAACCACGACCGCGGGTCGTCGGCATCGATGACTGGGCGATCGCGCGCGGTCACCAGTACGGAACAATCATCGTCGACCTGGAGCGACGTGAGCCGATCGAAGTGTTCGCCGGCAGGGAAGCCATTGCGGTGGCTGCGTGGATGCGTGCGCACCCATCGATCGAGATCGTCGCCAGGGACCGAGCCGGGGCCTATTCCGAAGCGGTCGACATTGCGCTGCCGGCAGCCAAGCAAGTCTCGGATCGCTGGCATCTGCTGAGCAACCTGCGCGACAACGTCGAGAGGCTGCTATACCGACTCGGGCCACAACTGCGCCAAGCCGCCCAGCAAGTAAACGTCAGTAAGGTGACCCTTGGCCGGCAGGGGATTCTGAGCCGAAACTCACAACGGTCATGGGAGCGTCTGAGCGATCAGCGACGCGCCACGCGGCTGGCGTTGTACAAGCAGGTGATGGCGCTACGCGCCCAGGGCGGCTCGATGAAAGGAATCGCGCGCGAGCTTTCAATCGACCAACGAACCGTGCGCAGGTTCGTCACTGGGGGGGGGATTATTCCCCGAGCGCGCACCCAAGGCGCGGGGTCCGACGCCTTTGGATCCCTATCGCGACTATATCGAGGAACGAATCGTCCAGGGCTGTCGCTTTCCTGAACTGATCTGGCAAGAACTCAAGCAGCGAGGTTACTTGGGAAGTCGCGGCTCCGTGCAGAGTTGCGTGGTCCGCCTCCTCTTTCCGCTGGGCAAGACGCCGCTTGTCCTGGAGCCCGTGCGAACGATGCCGATTCCGTCGGCCCGGCGCGTGTTCGGATGGCTTGTCGGATGGAGGAACCTCGCCATCGAGGAGCCAAGGAGCGCGGATCACGAGCGATTCGTGAAGGCGCTGTGCAAGATCGAACCCGTGGTGGGCGAGGTGCGCAGTCTCGCGCGGGAGTTTCTCGGACTCATGCACCGGCGAAGTGTGCGACATTTCGATCGATGGTTGAAACGTTTGTCGTGCTGCGACGCTGTGGAAATGCGTCGGTTCGCGCAAAGCCTGCGCGCCGACTTACCGGCTGTGCGGGCGGCCTTCAGGCTGCAATGGAGCAATGGCCAGACCGAAGGTCATGTCATAGCGGCGGGCGGCTCGGGCCGATCTGCGAGGTGTTCCTCGGGGGAAACTATTTCTGGATCCCGCTCGAGATGATGAGCGCCATGACCTTCCCGCCCCCCGGCTATCTGCTCGACCGCATCTGGCGGCCGGTCGAGATCCGCTTATGGAACCGGATAAGGCTCGCCGGCTTCGTGCCGGCACGCTATGTCGGATCGCAGTGGGTCGACGATGAGCTCAAGCTTGGCCACGGCACGGCCTGGATATGGCTCAATGCGTGGCAACAAGCCGGCCTTGGGGAGAGACAATTCTGCTCGGAGCTGTGCTGCTGGCCGCTTTCCCAGTTGACGGCCGTCCGCTTTCATTCTGGTACCGAAGCAGTACAGCACTGGTGGGCGGGCCAATCTGCTTGGAATCAGCGACGGCGCCTACTGGTTCTGTGCGCGCGGGCTTACATGCGGCAACTCGACCGGCAATCCGGTTGGCTCGCCGTCTGGGTCCGTGCCTTGCTGACACGACGGCACTCCAACGTGGTTGCCTGCGCACTGGCGAACAAGCTGGCACGCATGGCGTGGGCGCTGACGACCCGCAACACAACATTCAATTCGGAATCGGTTGCCGGCCTGAGCAACCTCTCCCGCTTTACCGAGGTCAACCCATCTGGTTTTGCGGCTGCTGATATTTGATGACATGAACGGCTGTTGAGGAGCGTTAATTCTGCGAATGGCGCCCATTAATTCTGCGAATGTGGCTTTCGACCAAGCAGGATCGGTACGACGAAGGGGAAGGACGTCCTCTGTCCGGCTGACGCTCGCGTGCCCTTCGAAGAGGTAAGCTCCGCCCCGCAGATCATCATGTGGCCGGGGGTCGCACAAATGCCCCCTTATTTCTAGGATCTTTCGCTCAGCCAATACGCGGCTCGACCAAAGGGACATCCCTGCCCCGGTACCCTTCACCATTCGCAAGCTATGAAGCGCCTGCCTACCATCACGCAATAGGCGTTCGCGCATTCGCAGAATCACCGATCCGCCGAGCCACAGTCGCGGAATTTGTGGCCCTGCGCGGGAAAGGCCGTTGCCTCTACGCAACGGCGCATATCGCCATAAACCGACATCTCTCCCTTACAAATCAATGTGTTATGCCAGTGTGATTGCTCGCAGATATAGTGGGCGCCGCTCGCAGAATTAACGGTCCTCAACAGTGAGGCGCCATACCAGCTCCGCATCATCCAGCCGGAAACGGCCGGCTGCCACGCCGTGTCGCAGGTCCCGTATCGCGAAGGGTCCCATGCGCCGGTACAGCGCGTCGGCGATCACTTCCGAGCGGTACAGCATCTGCCTTTCGGCTGGTTCCAGGTCCGGTTCGGTCCGGCCGGTCCCAGCATTGATTCTGCGCACGCGGAGACGAGCCGGCAGCAGCTGCTGCGCCTGGTCAGCTCCCAGCAGGAAGCTTTCGGCGTAGCGCCACGGCAGACTGTCATCGCAAGTTTCAGCCAGTGCGGCATCATGAGCGCCGGCCTGGCGCTGACGCAGCCGCGCCAGGTTGGGGGCTTCGGCCTACTGTCCGGGCGGATCCTGCCTGAGATTGCGCCGCTAATCACCGCGGCTGGGGAACTTCAGGCCATCGAGGACTTTGTCTCCCTTGTCGAGCACGACGACGAGCTGCCGCTTGAATACCGCCACACAACGTCGTACAGGTCGCCACCAACATCCTTCTGAATCCCAACCTCGTTGGCATGTGGCTGGGTATGCCGCATCCCTGACAGGCGGCGCGATCTGCCCCCGGCCGCTCGAAGGCGATCCCCCCCATGTCGAGTTGCTGTTGGTGTCGCGCTCCGAGCCACACTCGGTTGAACTCGACGGGCTGCTGTCACTCGTGCGCGAGCAAGTTGCGTCGATGTGAAGCGTTGGCGCGTTTATCACCGATATCCTTATCAGCTTCCTCGGCCGACGCAGGCAAGAAGGTGCTCCTGATTCTCGACAACCTGCGGGTGTCGCCGAACGATCCAAAATCCCCCGCCGAACAGGCTCTCGGGCCCGGCGCTCCCAGTACGTGCGCAGTGTTTCCTCAAGAGCATTCACCTCAACTCTCGATCGTCGCCTCAGGGTTTCTACCAACTCGCGCAAATGATCTACTTCGCTACAATTTGGTCAGACCAACATGGTCGTACCAATTTGGTCTGACCAACTTAATAATGTCCGGCGCATGCCCCGAGGTGGAATGCTTTGTCGAGTCATGTCGACGGTTCTGGCTAGCGGGCAGCAGCGTCGGCTTAAATGAAGAATGGAGGGACAGAATGATCCAGAAGACCCCGGTGCTGATCGTGGGAGGTGGACCGGTCGGCCTGGCATTGGCGGGCGATCTCGGATGGCGTGGTGTCAAGTGCACCCTGATCGAAAGGAGCAACGGAGTCGTTCCTCAGCCTCGCATGGACATGGTCGGCATCAGAACCATGGAGTTCTGCCGGCGTTGGGGCATCGTCGAGGCGGTGGAACAGGCCGGCTACAACCGGGACTACCCGCCCCAAAGCCCGCAAAAGCGTGAGCGCTGCCCGCAGAACTTCTTCGATCCGGTGCTGCAGCGCTTTGCCGCCAGCACGGGGGTCGCGGAATTGGTGTACGAGACGGAGCTGGAGACACTGGAAGACCGTGGTGACCACGTAATCGTGACGGTCAAGGATGGGAAAACCGGAGCACGCCACCAGATCGAAGCGCAGTACCTGGTGGGCTGCGACGGCGGTGCCAGCGCAGTGCGCCAGGCACTCGGTATCGGCATGTCGGGCGATGCCGTACTGACTTACACTACCAACGTCATCTTCCGCTGCGACGGGCTCGAGCGGCTTCACACCAAGCAGCCCGGCTACCGCTATATCTTCATCGGACCGGAGGGCACCTGGGCGACGCTGGTGGCCATCAACGGCCGTGACCAATGGCGATTCTCTTTGGTAGGCAACGCCGAAAAGCGCACGCTCGGCGAGGAAGAGATCCGCCGCGCCATCGTCCGAGCCGTGGGACGGGAGTTCGACTTCGAGATCCTCTCGGTCCTGCCCTGGGTCAGGCGGCAACTGGTGGCGGACCATTACCGCAAGGGACGGGTTTTCATCGCCGGCGACGCTGCACACCTGACCTCCCCGACAGGCGGCTTCGGTATGAACACGGGCATCCTCGATGTGGTCAACCTGAGCTGGAAGCTGGCTGGCACGCTGCAGGGCTGGGGCGGCCCCCTTCTGCTCGATTCCTACGAGGATGAGCAGCGGCCTGTCGCGGTGCGCAACGTCACAGAAGCCGGAGAGAATCTCCGGCGGATGCTGTCGCCGCGGGTGGTCAAGCCTGAAGCGGCCATCTTCGACAGCGACAACGTGCATATCGATGCGGCACGCCGTGAGTACGGTGCGCGTTATACGGAGATGATGAAGCGCGAATGGTTCTCCATCGGCATCCATCTCGGTTATGTCTACGAGGATTCGCCGATCGTCGTTCCCGATGGCACGTCCGCCCCGCCCAACGAGGTGGCGCGGTACACGCAGAGCGCGAGGCCGGGATCGCGCGCGCCCCACGTGTGGCTTTCCAAAGGAAAGTCCACGCTGGACCTTTTCGGCAAGCACTACGTACTGCTGCGCTTTGGCGATCATCCTCCCGGGGTGGATGCCATCACGCAGGCGGCTGCGGAGGTCGGTCTGCCGCTGGAGGTGGCCGATATCGCGCAAGGCGAAGCCCAGGCCATCTATGGACGCCGCCTGGTGCTGGTACGACCGGACGGCTCGGTGGCATGGCGTGGCGACACTGTCCCTGCAGATGCCCGCCGCATCGTCGATGTCGTGCGGGGCATGAGTGCCGCCGGCAGTCCTGTTCCGCGCCGCGCTTACCAACTGGCCGAGGTCTGATATGTCAGACGAGCTCATCGGCCAGGACGCGGATCGCAGACGTGCACTGAAGCAGGACCTGGCAAAGTACCACTGCCGAGTGCACCAGCCAGACGATCCCCCATTGTTCACGCGCAGCCCGCGGCCTGCGACCCAGTCCGTGCATTGGCGCTGGGAGGATCTGTGCCCCTTGCTGGAACGCATCGGTCAGGAGGTCGACCTGACCGCAGGTGGGCCGCGCCGGACACTGCGCCTGCACAACCCCGGCCTGCCGCGCGGCACCACCAATACGTTCTGGGCGTCGATCCAGGTCATCCTGCCAGGCGAAGTTGCCACCGCGCACCGCCACACTGCCAACGCCCTGCGATTCATCATGCAAGGCGAGGGAGCATGGACGACGGTGGATGGCGAGTGCTATCCGATGCGCACGGGCGATCTCGTGCTGACGCCATCGTGGGCGTGGCACGATCACGTGCATCGGGGCGACCAGCCGATGATCTGGCTTGACGTCCTTGACATCTCGCTGATGCAAGCGCTGGAAGCCACGTTCTTCGAACCGTACACGGATGGCCTGCAGCCGGTGGACACGGTGCCGGATCGGAGCTGGCGCCAGTTCGGCAGCGGCTTGATGATGCCTCCTGGGGCGCAGCCTCGCGCCGGCGGCGCCAACCCCCTGCTGGCCTACCCTTTCGACATGGCCGAGAAGGCTATCGCAGCCGCCGCGGGCATGCCGGGTGATGCGTATGACGATGTTGCGCTCGAGTATCGCAATCCGCTGGGCGGCGGCCCTGCCATGCCAACGCTCGCCATGCGGATGCAGCTGCTGCGGTCCGGCTTTGTGGGGCGGAAGCGGCGCCACACCGGCAGCAAGCTCTACTACGTCATGCGCGGCGAAGGGGCGACCAGCGTCGGGGACCAGCGCTTCGCTTGGTGCGCGGGCGACCTCTTCACGGTTGCGCCATGGGATTGGCACGCACATGAGAACACCGGCGGGCAAGACGCCCTGCTGTGGCAGGTCAACGATCTGCCGGTACTGAAATCACTGGGTTACTTTAGAGAGGAACTGGCATGAAGATCGGGTCGTTCGACGATTACCGAATTGGTCTGGTGGAAGGAGACCAACTGTACGATGTCACCGCGGTGGTGCCTGCCGGTATCGACGCTTTTCCGCAGCAGCGATTGAACTGGCTCATCGCCAACTGGGACAGTGTCCAGGAGGAACTCAAGCGATGCCGCGCGGCAAGCCTCCCTCGACGCCTGGATACGGTGCGCCTGCTTCCCGCCACGCCCTGCCCGCCGCATGTATTTGCCGCGCCGGCAAACTACCGCAAGCACATCGGCGAACTGGGGGACCGCGTCGTCACCAAGGGCGGCCGTAGTGCCAGGGAACAAGGCTTCTTCTTGAAGGCACCCGGCTCCCTGGTTGGGGCCGGCGGTACGATTTTCCTGCCCAAGGGTTCCACCCGGCGCTTCGATCACGAATCCGAGCTGGCGATCATCATTGGGAAAGCGGGTCGCGATGTTCCGCGCGAACACGCCATGGAATACGTGTTCGGCTATGCCTGCCTGATCGACGCCACCATGCGTATCGAACCCGGCGTCGCGGAAGAAGAGCGCTCGATGCGCAAATCCTTTGAGGGTTTCACCCCGCTGGGGCCATGGATCGTCACGGCCGACGAGGTCGGCGATCCGCACGGGTTGAGCAACCAGCTATGGGTCAATGGCGAACTGCGCCAGCAAGCGTCAACACAGGACATGATCGTCGGCGTGGCGGAGCTGATCGAGTTGATCTCGTCGGTGCTGCCGCTGTCGCCTGGCGATGTCATCGCCACCGGCACGCCGGAAGGCGTTGGAGCGTTCGCGGCAGGCGATACGTTGAAGATTGCCATCCAGGGCGTGGGTGAAATGAGTCTGGACGTCAAGGAACGCGAAGCCGTTGCACCACGTGCGTACTAGAACGGACCGGGCATTGTGGCCAGCGTCGCGACGACCGTGCCGTGATGTCCGATAAACCGGTGCAGGCAAGGACTGCCGGCGGCACCAGGACAAGAAGATCAGGAGACAACATGTTCAAGAAAATAACGCTGTTCGCATCCAGCGCCTTGCTGCTCGCTGCCGCGCCGGTGCTGGCCGCCTATCCGGAAAAGCCCGTCAACGTCATTGTCCCGTTCGCCGCCGGGGGCGGCATCGACGTCCTCGTCCGCGCCATGACAAGTCGGTTAACTGCCCGCTGGAAGCAGCCGATCGTCGTGGATAACAAGGCCGGCGCGGGCTCCGCGATTGGCGCGGCATTTGTGGCGCGCGCGCCTGCAGACGGCTACACACTGCTGGCAACGGTGAACCAGACTGTCGTCTCGAACCGCTTCCTGTACAAAAGGCTGCCGTACAATCCCGAGACGAGTTTTGCGCCGGTCATCATGATGGTCAAGGCCGACCAGTTGATCGTGGCCAATGCCAAGCTGCCCGCAAATTCCCTCAGGGAGCTGGTGGATCTGGCCAGGAAGAAGCCGGACAGCCTGAACTTCGGCTCCTACGGGAACGGCAGCCAGCCGCACCTGCTCTTCTCCGCGATCAACGATCACGAGAAGATTCAACTCCTGCATGTCCCCTACAACGGCATCTCGCAGAATCTGACTGCATTGCTCGCGGGTGACGTGCAGCTTGCCAGCGGCAGCGTCGCCGTGATGGAAACCCATATCAAGTCCGGCAGGCTCAAGCCGCTGGCAGTGGCAGCCGATACCAGACTGAGCCAGTACCCGTCCGTGCCGACCACGGTGGAACAAGGTTTTCCCTATGCCAAGAGCTCGATCTGGTATGCGCTGTTCGCGCCGGCCGGTACGCCCGACGCCGTAGTCAAAGAGATCCGGGCGGCCGTAGCGGAAGTGCTGAGGGATCCGGTGTTCGTCGAGCAGCAAGTCCATGCGAAGGGTCTCACCGTTGTAGCCGGCGATGGCAAGATGCTGGCTGATACAATCCGAGCCGAAAGCCAGCAGACCTCCGCCATGATCAAGGCTGCCGGCGTAGTTGCTGAGTAGCGCCAGCGCGACAAGAGAGTGCTGTTCATCCTCGGCCCCACATTTTGCTTATCTATCCAGTGCGATTTCCAGGTATGGTGCCAACTCCAGATTCAAGCGCGACGACTGACAGGCCGCCACGGGTCTTCGAGGACATCTGCGAAAAGATCAAAGAGCAGCTGGCAAGCGGCGCCCTCAAGCCAGGCGACAGGCTGCCTTCGGAACGGGATCTCGCCGAGGGATTTCAAACCTCCAGGTCGGCAGTCCGAGAGGCACTGAGAAGCCTCGAGCGTTCAGGCGTGATCGAACTGCGCAAAGGTCCAAAGGGCGGAACCTACATCTCGCAGGTTGGCTCGTCCGTGGTCTCCAGCTCGCTGAACGACCTGCTGAGTTTTGGCAGCATCTCGATCCAGGATCTGACGGAGAGCCGGGCCATCGTTCAGGACGCAGTCATTCGCCTCGCCTGCATGCGCGGCACCGAGGCGGACTTCGACGCGCTACAGCGCAGCATCGAGTTGACTGAGGCGCTCACCAAGGAAGGCAAGCTGATAGAGCGCCGAGCCCAACTGCTGGACTACTATCGCGTCCTCGCACGGGCCACACACAACGAAGTGATGGTGCTGCTGGTCGGCGCCCTTACCGACCTGGTTTCCTCGCTACTGCAGAGGGACAATGCGGTGCCCTTGCCGACGACCGTTAAGACGCACTTCCGCATTCTGCAGCACCTTCGGGCGCGCGAGGTCGAGCAAGCCTCCCTGTTGATGTCCGAGCACCTTAAGAAGCTGCACTCCTATCTGGCCAAGGCGGAGAAAGCACGTCTCAAACAGCCGTCTTAGCCGGCGATTGCAGGTTGCGGCAGACGCCCATCCACGCTGCGAGTGGTTTCAGGACCGACACAACCTCACGCGCGAGTCGGCTTTGACGTAGACCAAAGGAAAGTTGTCACTCTTTCGAGAGCGTGCAAAAGTTGGGGAGACGGATGTCGTCAGGCAGGGCTGCACGACCTGTTCGGTTCGTTGGTCGGTGCCGACTTGGCGATGCTGCCGCGATGTATTTCCCGTGACACGAGGCGGCTATCTCGAGCGCTGAGATGCGGTCGGGCGATACCGCGGCGTACGTACCTTGTGGGCAACGCTAGGGTTCCCTTGCAAAGGTCGAGGTTGTCAGACGGCGCTGCGTGGAACTATCAGTGCAGTTGAGGGCCCAGTGCCAGCGATTAATTGCATTTTCTGCCACTGTAATCCGACTCGCGAGCTTGCCTAATGCACGATATTGGCGCATCGGGCACGATGCTAAATGCGAATTTTTCTGCGCTCAACTCGTCCAGGGTATGCACAAAGCTTGGCAAATGCTTCCAATGGGGTGTCTTATATCATTTGTGGCCTCTGCTAGGATGCATTAGCCAATGCGCCCAAGGTGCCGCCGCGTCCCAGCCCGCCGCGATCGCGGGACTGCGCTGGAGATTGTTTGACTTCGGCAGGGTCGACGCCGAGGTGGCGCAGGCCAAGGGCGCCAGCGCCGAAGCCCTGGCCAACTACCGCAAGGCGATGCTGCACGCCACCGAGGACGTTGAGAACGCAATCATCGCGCTGCCCCAACTGGAACTGCAGAGCAAGAACCTGGCCACGGAGGTCGATGCCCATGCCCGCGCTTTGAAGTGCTCGAGGAAGACCGCCTGCTGCTGGCCTCACGCGACCAGCAGGCGCGCGTGCGCGCCGACAACGCCCGCGCCGCCGTGGCAACCTTCCGCGCGCTGGGTGGCGGCTGGTGAGCGGAGGAGACGCGTGCACGCGTCTGCCGGTCAGCCGAGCCTGACCTGCGCCACCAGGCCGCCGCCTTCGCGATTGCGCAGCGTGAGCGAGCCGCCGATCGCCAGCGCGAGCTGGTGTGCAATGGCCAGCCCCAGTCCGCTGCCACCGGTCTCCCGGTTGCGCGACTTGCTCCAGGCGAACAAACGGCTGCAGCACGGACTCGAGACTGTCTTCCGGGATGCCGGGGCCGCGGTCCAGCACGTCGATGACCACGGCGTCACGGTCGCGGCGCACGCTCCGCTCCGCCGAACTTGACCGCGTTGTCGGTCAGGTTGGTCAGGATGCGGCGCAAGGCGTGGGGCCGCGTCAGGATCGTGCCGCCGATGTTCTGCCCGATCGTGACGGCCTTGCCGGTGTCCTGGTAGTCGTACGCCAGGCTTTCGATGAACGATCCGATGTCGATGCGCGACGGCTTCTCGCCATCTCCATGGGCGGTGCGCACATACGCCAGCCCCTCGCGCACCAGCGATTCGATCTCGGTGAGGTCGTGTACCAGCTTGCGCTTCTCCTCGGAGTCTTCGGCCATTTCGGCGCGCAGCTTCATGCGCGTAATCGGGGTCTGCAGGTCGTGTGAGATCGCAGCCAGGATCTGCACGCGTTCCTCGACAAAGCGGGCTATGCGCTCGCGCATGGCATTGAACGCTCGCGCGGCACGTGCCAGCTCGGTTGGACCGGTCTCGTCGAGCGGCGGTGTCTTCGCGTTCGGATTGAGGGCATCAGCGGCATCGGCCAGCGCCACCAGCGGGCGGATCGACAGTCGCACGGCGATCCAGCAGCACAGGATCAGCAGCAGCAACTGGATCACCAGTACATAGGGCAGCCACTGCGCGATCGGTATCAAGCGCGGATGCACGTCGATGGTCAGCGGGCTGCCATCGCTCAGCGTCAGATGCGCCTGCAGCTGATTGCCATGGCCGGGAACGGACTCCACCGTGACTGGAAAGCGCCCGCCGCTCGCTTCCGTGATCCGGTCAGCGATATCCTTGCCGCGTGAGGTCATCTCGGGCACGCCCGGCGAGCCCGGCCCCAGCATGTATTGATAGTTGCCGCGATTCACGCGTGGCAACCACTGCGGCCGCTCGGCGGCCGGCACGCGGTCCAGGATGGCGATCGAGGTGGAGACGTCGGTTTCCAGCGTGCCGAGCATGACCTGGCGTGCGGAGATGTAGCGTTCAGAGAACAGCACGCCGAACGACAGCCCATGGGCGACGACCAGGCCGGCCAGCAGGGTCAGGAACAGGCGCGAGCCCAATGTCCGGGGCCACGGCAAGGAGCGGAAATTCACTGGCGTGCCTCCCTGATCTCCACGGCCATTGAGAACACATAGCCCTCGCTGCGCACGGTCTTGATGTACCGGGGCTCGCGGGCATCGTCCCTGAGGTGCTGGCGCAGCCGGCTGACCAGCAGGTCGATCGAGCGTTCGAACACTTCCGCTTCGCGGCGCTGCGTCAGTCCGAGCAACTGGTCGCGGTTGAGCACGCACTGGGGATGGTCGACGAACACGCGCAACAACCGGTACTCCGCGCCAGTCAGCGCGGCGATGCTGCCATCCGGGTCAACCAGGTGACGCGCAGTGGTGTCCAGCTGCCAGTCGCCGAACGCCAGCAGTTGCCCGGCCTCGGAAATCTGCAGGTTGGGCGGGAGCATCCGGGTCCGGCGCAGCACCGCCTTGATGCGGGCCAGCAGCTCGCGTGCCGCGAACGGCTTGGCAAGATAATCGTCGGCGCCCATTTCCAGGCCGAGGATGCGATCGGCCTCATCGTTACGCGCGGTCAGCATCAGCACCGGGGTGCTCTTGTGCTTGCCCGTCCGCAGTTCGCGGCACAGCACCAGGCCATCATCGCCGGGCATCATCACGTCGAGCACGATCAGGTCGACGGTATTGGCTTCCAGGACGGATCGCATGTGCCGGGCATCGGGCGCCACGGTGCTGCGCAAGCCGTTCCTGGTGAGATAGGTCGAGACCAGTTTCACGGATTTCCCGGTCGTCATCGACGATCAGGATATGGTCGGGATTTGCGTCCATCTGCGTCATCTCAGCATGGTTGATGGAGAACTGCCAGCGGGACACCGGGCACAGAGGGGGTAACCCAATACGGCGCGACAGGTATTCCCCCATCGCGCTGTCGAGTACGGGCAGTGACGAATAGGCGCGCCGCTTAATGCCCCGCGCTCTGGCCGCCGTCCACGTGCAGGATCTCGCCGGTGACGAAGGGCGCGGCGTCGAGATACAGCACCGCGTTGACGATGTCGCGCATCTCGCAGTGCAGGGCACCCAGCGCCGCGTGCGTTTCCGGCGCATGCATCGGCGACTTGATGATGCCGGGCGCGACCGCATTGGCGCGGATGCCGGTCTTGGCGTATTCGATGGCCAGCGACCTGGTCGCCGCGTTTAGGCCGCCCTTGGTCAGCGAGGCCAGCACCGACGGCACGCCGCTGATCGCGTGGTCGACCAGGCTGGTGGTGATGCTGACCACATGGCCGCTGCGGTGCTTCTCCATTTCGGCGATGGCCAGTTGCGTGATATGGAAGAAGCCAGTCAGGTTGATGCCCGTGACCGCGGCGTAGTCCGCGTCGGTATAGCTGGTGAACGGCTTGGCGACAAAGATGCCGGCATTGTTGACCAGTGTGTCGATGCGGCCGAACTTCGCCACGGCTTCGGCGATGACGCGGCGCGCGGTCGACGGATCGGCGATATCGCCGGCGACCGCCAGGATGTCCTGGTCATCGGACGGCTTGATACTGCGCGCCGTGGCGACAACGCGATGGCCGCGCTCACGGAATGCCTTGACCAGTTCGGCGCCAATGCCTTGCGATGCGCCCGTGATAACAACAACTTTCTGTGCTGCACTCATTTCTCATTCCACGCTGCATGGTGAATCGGCTGGCTTGCCGACCGGGGCCCATGGCTCCGATGGGTTCCAATCTAGGGGTTTTACTGCGGTTTTCGAAGACCTCGCCAGTTATGCGCGTTGCGTACAAATGACGCAGGCTGACGCGCCCTGGACGTGGTTGCGAGGTAGGCTCCCGATCACTTCAACTGGCGACGCGCGCTTCGCCATCGACATCTCGCGATGGCGCACATATGATCGGGACAGCGCTTGATGCAAGGCCCCCACCGCCACCGACGTCCAGGAATGAAACGGCAATTCGACGACCTTCAGCTTGGCAGCATCGAACTGTTCTGCCTGGCCGCGGAGCTGGGCAGTTTCACCGCGGCGGCAGTGGCCGCCGGCGTGACACCGCCGGCAGTCAGCCGCACGGTCCAGAGGCTGGAGGAACGCCTGGGGGTCCGCCTCTTTGTCCGGACCACGCGGCAGATCCGCCTGACCGACGAAGGACGGGTGTACTTCGAGCAGAGCCGTCGTTGCACTGGCGCAACTTGTGGATGCCGAGCGGCAGATCAGTGGCCAGCACGCGGCCCCCGCGGGGCGGCTGCGGATCAGCCTGCCAACGCCTTACGCCCACTATCGCGTGCTGCCGGTGCTGCCGGCATTCCGAGATCGGTACCCTGAAGTCGAGATCGATGTGCACATCAGCAACCGCAACGTGGACTTCGCGGATGACACCTATGACCTCGCGGTGCGAGGACGCGCGCCGGACGACTCGAACCTGATCGCACGCAAGCTGGAAGATGCCGAGATGGTTGTGGTGGCGACGCCCGGGTATCTGCGGCGCGCCGGCACGCCGCAATCGCTGGAGGATTTGCTCCGGCACGAGTGCATCCAGTTCGAGCGGCCAAGCAGCGGCCGCAGGATTCCATGGACGTTCCGGGTCAGCGGGGATGACACGGATATTGTCACTACCGGCGCCTATGCGGCGTCAGAGGACTTTCTCGGTGGGACTACGCTGGCGCGCGCCGGCGCCGGCCTGTTCCAGACCTACCGCTTCGTCGTGGAACAGGACCTGCGCGACAGCACGCTGGTGGAGGTGCTGAAGGACTACGGCGGCAGTACGCGGCCTTTTGTGCTGCTCTACCCGTCCGCGCGCCATGTCACACGCCGGGTACGGGCGTTGGTCGACTTCCTGATCGAGAAATTCTCAACGTAGCGGCAACGGACGCCGCACTCACCCAGGCCTGACTTGGGCAATGACCACCAGGATCACGGCCGCATTCGCTGGCTGCTGGAAATGCGAAGAGATGGTTCGCGCATGGCCGGCCTTCTCTGCCAGCACGTCACGGAACAGGTCCGAAGCGCCGTCCAGGACTGCTGGGTGCCCGAACCAGCCTGGCGCACTGGCGATATGGCCGTCGACGCGGACAATGTGATCGAGGCGCTCGAAACCACCCAGGTAAGCGTGGACCTGCGCCAGCACGTTGAGCGCGGCCAGCTCGGCGGCGCGCTTGCCCTCGTCGACAGTCAGGTCCTTGCCGATCTGGCCCTGCCAGACCACCTTGCCATCCTGCGATGGCAGCTGCCCGGAGATGAACAGCAGATCCCCGGCCTGGCTGACCGCGGTATAGCTGCCCAAAGGCTGCGGGGGATGCGGTAGCGCCAGGCCGCGCGCTGCGAGTCGTGTGTGAACAGACATAGTGGCTCCAGTCAGATAAATCATCGCAATGCGAGCGAGTGGCGCTGCGCGCCGTGCTCGGCTACCTAAGCTCTCGTGGCTAACTCTATGAGCACATTGGCCGGGGATAAAGGCATGGGCGGGAACAGGAATTGGTACTTGGCGTAACAAGTCGGAAGCCAGCCTTTTTGTATGCTTCTGTATCAGCAAGGCCGCTGGACCTGGAACCGCGCTCTGACCGCATTCGCGCCGCGCTGGATTTTGCGCGGCAGAACCATTACCTGGCCAAACCCTTCGCAGCGCGCGAACTGCTGGCCCGCATCAAAGCCTTGCTGCGCCGCACCAGGATGCTGCCGCCCAACCTGCAGATCACCGCGGCCGGGAAACTCCTCGAGTTCGGTGACTGGCACCTCGATACCGCCGCGCGACATTTGATTGACCGCGGGGGCACCATCGTCGCGCTTAGCGGCGCGGAGTACAGGCTGCTGCGCGTGCCGGTCGACCATCGCCAGCGCGTGCTCAACCGCGACCAACTCCTCAGCCTCACGCAGGGCCGCGAGGCGGAAATGTTCGAGCGGTCGATTGACCTCATGATCAGCCGCCTGCGCCAGCGCCTCAATGACGATGCGCACGAGCCGAGCTACATCAAGACCGTGCGCAGCGAGGGCTACCTGTTCTCGATGCCGGTGGAGATCAAGGAGGCACGCCAGTAATTGGGCGCGGCTGGGTCTGGGCTCGTACGCTGGGATCGCGGCTCTTCCTGATCCTCCTCCAGGGCTGATCGTCGCACATGGCCTGTCGTTCCTACGACTACCAGGACACCGGCAAGGCAGTAACTGTCCTGCGGAACATCGGGGGCGCCATCGCGACGCGCCCCCACGCCCTGCGCCACATCCTGATCAACCTGGTCGATAACGCCATCAAGTTCGGCGGGGCGGCAGAACTGAGCGTGCGCCACGAGCATGACGCCGTGGTCATTGAAGTGCTCGACCGCGGCGCCGGCATCCCGGAAGACCAGCTCGAAGCCGTGCTGCAACCGTTTGTCCGGCTCGAGGACTCACGCAGCCGGGAGACCGGCGGCACCGGGCTGGGTCTGGCGATTGCGCAGCGGCTTGCGGTGGCAATTGGCGGCTCGCTCAAGCTGCGCAACCGCGAGGGCGGAGGGCTGGCGGCGGAAGTCCGGCTTGGCTGACCGGCCCGGCAACCGTCCCTCCCTGCCCTTCGCCGCAGGCCGCGGAGGGCACAGGGCGGCCAGGTTCAATAGCTGTCCGCTTCGAGCACCGCCTCCGCGAACGCCTGTGGCGCCTCCTGCGGCAGGTTGTGTCCCACGCCCTCGATGATCCGGTGCGTGCGCTTGCCAGTGAACAGCCTGGCGTAGGCGGTGCCGTCGGTTGCCGGCGCCACGCCGTCGGAGTCGCCATCGAGCGTGACCGACGGAACGGAGATGGCCGGGGCGGCGGCCAGGCGCCTTTCCAGTTCATCATACTTCGGATCGCCCTGCGCCAGGCTGAGGCGCCAGCGGTAGTTGTGGATCACGATGTTGACGTAGTCGGGATTCGCGAACGACTGGGCGCTGCGCTCGAACAAGGCTTCGCCGAACGCCCATTTCGGCGAGTTCACCTTCCAGATGAGATTGTTGAATTCCTTGCGGTTCTTGTCGTAGCCGGCGCGGCCGCGGTCGGTGGCGAAGTAGAACTGGTACCACCAGCCATGCTCCGCCTTTGGAGGCAGCGGAATCTGGTTGCCCTCGCGGTTGTTGATCAGGTAGCCGTTGACCGACACCATGGCCTTGCAGCGGTCGGGCCAAAGCGCGGCGATGATGTTTGCCGTGCGGGCGCCCCAGTCGTAGCCGGCCAGGATGGCCTTGCTGATTCCGAGCGCATCCATCAGCGCGATGATGTCCAGGGCCACCACCGCCTGCTGCGCATTGCGCATGGAGCTGGCCGACAGGAAGCGTGTGGTGCCGTGGCCGCGCAGGTGTGGCACGATCACGCGATACCCCGCGGAAGCCAGCAGCGGAGCCACGTCCACAAAGCTGTGAATGTCGTACGGCCAGCCATGCAGGCAGATCACCACGGGTCCATCGGCGGGACCCTCCTCTGCGTAGCCGATATTGAGTTCTCCGGCGTCCACCTGCTTGATCGTCGCGAATCGGGTATGCGAGCCCGGCTTCACAGCCGGCAGACTCGCCTTTGACCTCCCGGATTCGGCATGTACCAGGTCAGGCAGGCCGAGCGGCGCGGCTGCCAGCGTGAGTGCGGCCGAGCCGAACAGGCGGCGGCGCAGATGATTGATCGATTCAGACATTTGATCCTCCATTCGGACTGATTCCGATAGCGAGTATTGGCGGCAAATGTATCGCGCCTGTTTTTTGAACCGTCCGATTTGAAAGGTATCTTGTCCGGCGCAGGCGCGAGATACAAAACGATACAAAGCGCGCCCTGTTGCACCACTCCCAAACTCTCAGTAGCCCCCTCCGTCGAACTCCCTTCCGTACGAGATTTGTACCTGTCTGCATCACACTGCCGCAACGACACGTGTTCTGACAAAAGTGGCCGTTGCGCGCTACAGGTGCGATACACCGGTCTCCTTAAATACGTTCCGTGGCCCCGGCCGCGAACCGCAATGATGCGATCCCCCGGCCGCACGAAACCCAACCCAAACCTTCAAGGAAACCGATCATGACTACCAACAATGCCAAGCGCTTCGTACTTGCCATCGCCCTGCTTGCCGCCGCTGCCGGTGCGCAGGCCGCTGGACCGTCCCATGTGGGTGCGCGAGCCCCCTTCACCGACGGTGCCCGTTCGGTGGAAGAGGCCCGCAGCCCGTACAGCGATGGGGCACGTGCTGTCGATCCGTTCACGGACGGTGCGCGAGCCGTTGATCCGTACTACGACGGCGCCCGCACGTACTACGGCGGTGCTCGTACCCTGGCCGGCATGGACCGCACGGGGCCCTCGGCGGACCCGGCCCGCAGCGTCGACCCCCTATCTTGACGGCGCTTACGCCTGAACCCCGACACTCTGCATGACCAAGGAGCCAATCATGACCCGTATCGAAAAAGTGCTGTAATACTCCGGCAAAGTCCATATCACCGCAGGCGGGCGCGACGGCGAGGCCCAACGCGATGATGGCCGCCTGAACCTGCAGTTGTCGTCGCCGGGCACCAAAGGCCGCGGCACAAACCCGGAGCAGTTGCTGGCCACGGGGGCGTGCCCGTAATGAACGCTGTGCGGCATCATGAATCCGATGCCCGAGTGCCGATGCACGGTGTTGTACCAGGCGACGAATGCCTGGCAGTGAGCGTGAAGTGTAGTAAAGATGGGTCTTCCGCACTTTGTGTGACGAGGACGCACTGGCGTGGAGGATGTTGCAGCGTGGAACGACCGTCGTCTCCACCGCCCACCACCATTCTTCTTGTTGACGAACGTGGGCGAGCCCGCCAGCCTCGTGCCGGCCGCACGAGTTCACCCGCCTGCGATGGCGATCGGACTAGCGTCCAGCAAGACAAGGCAGGCTGGTCGTTCAGTTTGACTTCAATACCCGCAGCCGCAGAAGCTCGATGTTCGCGCGGCCATACATCTGGCGCTTGAGGAACTTGAGCCGGTTGACGTGACCCTCGGTCTGGCCATTGCTCCATGGCAGCTTGAAGGCCGCCCGCACAGCCGGTAAGTCGGCGCGCAGGCTTTACGCGAACCTACGCATTTCCGCGGCGTCGCAGCGCGACAGACGCTTCAACCATCAATCGAACTGCCACAGACTTCGCCGGTGCATGAGCCCGAGAAACTCCCGCGCGAGGCTGCGGACCTCGCCCACCACGGGTTCGATCTTGCACAGCGCCAGCACGAAGCGCTCGTGGTCCGCACTCCTGGGCTCCTCGACGGCGAGCTTCCTCCATCCGACAAGCCATCCGAACACGCGCCGGGCCGACGGGCATGGCATCGTGCGCACGGGTGCCTGGACAAGCGGTACCTTGCCCTGCGGAAAGAGGAGGCGGACCACGCAATTCTGCACGGCGGCGCGACTGCCCGTATAGCCTCGCTGCTTGAGTTCTTGCCAGATCAGTTCAGGAAAGCGACAGCCCTGGGCGATTCGTTCCTCAATATAGCTGCGATGGGGATCCAAAGGCGTCGGACCCCGCGCCTTGGGTGCGCGCTCGGGGAAGGCCCCCGCGGTGACGAACTTGCGCACGGTTCGATGGTTGATTGAGAGCTCGCGCCCGATTCCTTTCATCGTGTCGCCCTGGGCGCGTAGCGCCATCACCCGCTCGTACAGCGCCAGCCGCGTGGCGCGTCGCTGATCGCTCAGGCGCTGCCATGACCGGAGTGAGGTGCGGCTCAGCACCCCCTGCCGGCCCAGGGTCACGCCACCCACCTCGACTTGCTGCGCGGCGTGGCGCAGTTGCGGTCCGAGTCGGTACAGCAGCCTCTCGACGTTGTCGCGCAGGTTGCACAGGAGATGCCAGCGATCGGAGACTTGCTTGGCTGCCGGCAGCGCGATGTCGACCGCCTCGGAGTAGGCCCCCGCCCGGTCCCTGGCGACGATCTCGATCGATGGGTGCGCACGCATCCACGCCGTCACCGCAGTTGTTTCCCTGCCGGCGAACACTTCGATCGGCTCACGTCGCTCCAGGTCGACGATGATCGTTCCGTACTGGTGACCGCGCGCGATCGCCCAGTCATCGATGCCGACGACCCGCGGTCGTGGTTTGCGCTTGCGCCCAGGAGCTCTTCGCAACTCCCGCAGCACGGTGTCGGCACTGGTGCGCAAGCCCAAGACGTTAGCAAGCCGGGCCGCCGCCTCACCACCGAGGGCGTGGCCCAGCGCGTGCAACGCCCGAGCCTGTGATCGCGTTCGACGCTGATGCCGACCGGCTAAGGCGTGGATGTTCTCGGCAAACGTACGACGGGGGCAGCCGGCATTCGTACACTTGAAGCGACGCACCTCCACGGCGAGAACGACCCGCTGCTCAAGCATCGGACGTTCTTCCAGCCTGCGCACATAGCCGCCGTGGAGTCGGTTACTCCAACGACGACAGGCGGGACAAGGTGCCGCGCGAACCGTACTGCAGGCTTCGACAGTGATGGTCTCCCCTCGCGCGTCGCTGGAGACGACGCGCTTACCCACACGGGCGAGAATACGATCGATCCCACCGAGAACTTGGCTCATGGTAACGATCAACGTAGGGCTAGATCGGCCCGAAATCAAGCCCTCGACGCGGCCGTCACACAAAGTGCGGAAGACCCACTTTTGATTTGTTCGAGGCCCGAGGAATATTTGCAAATGCCTGCTTGCCGGCTAACATGAGGCGAGCACCAATGGCGCGTTCAGTTTCCGCTGGCCGGCCCGAGCGGACTGTCATAGCTACCCAAGGCGGTCTTCCCTCTATGGCGAGCTCGACGCCGGTCCTCTGATCAACGTGCATCGCCGCGTTGCCCGGCGGAACGATGTGCACCGGCGAGCCGATTCCGCCCCCGCACACCCTGCAGCCGATCGTTACTGAGCTTGGCCAAGTGGTGTTAGTGCGTTGTTCGTCTGCTGCATCTTCCTTGGTCTCAACCACGATCCAGTGCCTTGCCGACATATTCGGCGAAGGCTTTGACTTTGGCCGAATGCCGACGCTCACTGGGGCTGACCAGATGAATCGGCATGGCGACCGTTTCCCAATCCGGCAACAACTGCTGAACCTCGCCGCTGGCAAGCTCCTCGTCGAAAAGCCATGTCGGCGAATAGCCGATGCCCATGCCTGAGAGGACCGATGCCCTCATCACCTCACTGCTGTTGGTTTGCAGATTGCCTTGCACCCGCACGATACGCGTCGTTCCCACGGGTTCAGGAGCGCCAGGGCCGGCCGTAAAACTCCAGGCATTGTGCGCGGCCAGCTCCGTGTAGACGAGACAGTTGTGGTAGATCAGGTCTTCAGGAAGACGTGGCCTTTTCATCACGCCCGGCAGCGAACGCAGGTAGTTGCGATGCACCACCACCATCCGGCAGGTCGTCCCTATGCGCCTCGCGACCAGGCTGCTGTCCGACAACTCGCCGATGCGCACGGCCACGTCGATACCTTGTTCCACCAGGTCGATGAAACCGTCGTGAAGACGCAGGTCGATCTTCACGCCGCGGTGCTCGGCCAGAAACGACTGCACCAGCGGCATGAGCTTCAAGCGCCCAAAGCCGACCGACGCCGCAATCCGAAGCCAGCCCGACAACTGCTGCTCACCGACTCGCAAGGCGCTCTCGGCCTCATCAATTTCCGCAACGAGGCGCCGCGCCTGCTCGAAGTAGCGCGCGCCTTCTTCGGTCAGCGCGAGCGACCGCGTGGTGCGCGTCAGCAGCTTAGCTCCCAGTTCGCGCTCCAGCGCCGCGACCTGTTTGCTCACCGCGCTCTGCGTCGTATCAGCCTCGTGGGCCACCGCTGAAAAGCTCCCTGCTTCCACGACCCGCACGAAAGTCTTCATTGCTTGCAGTTTGTCCATGGTCTTCGATATATGCCCAGCTGGAATTAGTGATATGAGCATACACCCTCTATATCGGCGATCCGGAATCAGTCAAAGTTCACTTACGCAAACGCGCAACCCCACACCCCCAAGGAGCACTGACATGAACCAACCCGTCGTCGTGATCACTGGCGCATTGACCGGCATCGGTCGCGCCACTGCCATCGCCTTCGCTCACGAAGGAAACAGCGTCGTCATCAGCGGTCGCCGCGAAGAAGCGGGCCAGGCGCTCGCCGCCGAATTGCGCGCGCTCGGTGCCGAAGCTGAATTCGTGCGCGCCGACGTGCGCTCCGAAGCCGATGTTCGCAACCTCATCGGGCAGACCCTCGAGCGCTTCGGCCGCCTCGACGTCGCGGTGAACAACGCCGGCACGGAGGGCCAGATGGGGCCGATCGTCGAGCAGTCGGCTGCCAACTACGAAGACACATTCGCCGTCAACGTGCTGGGCACGCTGCTGTCCGTCAAGCACGAGATGCGCGCGATGCTGGCCCAGGGCTCGGGCTCGATCGTCAACCTCTCGTCGATCGCAGGCCAGGTCGGCATTGCCGGCGCTTCGGTCTATGCGGCCAGCAAGCACGCTGTCGAAGGCATCACGAAGAGTGCGGCTCTCGAAGGCGCCGCCGCCGGCGTGCGTGTCAACGCCGTGGCTCCCGGCCCTGTGGCTACCGAGATGCTCGATCGCTTCGTCGGCGGCAGCGAAGAGGGCAAGGCGGGCTTCCTGTCCACGATACCCGCACGACGCGCCGCCGCCCCGGAGGAGATCGCCCGAACCATCGTGTTCCTCGCCAGCGACAAGGCGCGCTACCTCACCGGACAGTCCATCGCCGTCGACGGCGGCTATACGGCGCAATAACGCGTCGACTAACCCCACCTTGTCACGTTATTTTTTTCAACCCAGGAGAACCAGCATGACCACCATCAACGTCCCGAGCCGCGACGAAGTTTCCCCGGCCAACCAGGCCATCTTCGACAAGCTCAAGAGCAGCCTTGGCACCGTTCCTAATCTCTACGCGACGCTCGCCCATTCCGAGAATGTGCTGGGCAACTACCTCGCCTTCCAGAACGCGAAGAGCACCATCACCGGCAAGGCCCGCGAAGTCGTCAACCTGGTCGTGAGCCAGGTGAACGGTTGCGAGTACTGCCTGGCTGCGCACACGGTCATCGGCAAGATGAGCGGTTTCACCGACGAGCAGATCCTCGAGATTCGCAGTGGTAGGGCGAGCTTCGACGCGAAGTTCGATGCACTGGCCCAGCTCGTCAAAAACATCGCGGCCAACCGCGGCCATGCGGGCGCGGCGCTGGTCGATGCCTTCTTCGCCGCAGGCTGGACCAAGGCCAATCTGGTCGACGCGATTGTCGTCATCGGCGACAAGACGGTGACCAACTATCTGCATGCAACGACACGCGTGCCGGTGGACTTCCCGGCTGCGCCCCAGTTGCCTGCCTGATCGTAGCCGCCGGGTGGGACGTGCACGTCACGCGATGGCCGTGCTGTCCGCCTCACCCGGCCAAAGATAAAGGCGGACGGTCTCCGCCTTTTCTGTACCTTTAATCCGCTGCGCCGACTGCAGCCCTCTGCGAGAGCTTTCACCATGTCGAGTAACCCAGTCCTCCACGCGCCGCTCGCGGCGAGCCGCTCCCAGATGTGGCGGCACATCTTCGCCGGTTTATGCGCGAGCCTCGTCAGCATTGGGCTGGCACGATTCGCGTACACCCCGCTGCTCCCATCGCTGATTCAGGCGCACTGGTTTGCCGCATCCGACGTCGTCTATCTAGGCGCGGCAAACCTCGCTGGCTATCTCGTCGGCGCGCTGCTCGGCCGCCCCATCGCCAGCCGCATTTCGAATACGCACACGCTGCGCTTGATGATGGTCCTCGTGACGCTCGCGTTCTTCGCCTGTGCGTTCCCGGTTTCGGTGGCGTGGTTCTTCGCCTGGCGCCTGGTCTCCGGCGTCGCCGGCGGCGCGATCATGGTGCTGGTCGCGGCGACCGTGCTGCCGCACGTGCCCACCAATAGCAAGGGGATCGCCAGCGGCGCCGTGTTTCTTGGCCTCGGCCTCGGGATTGCAGGCTCGGGAACGATCGTTCCGCTGCTGCTCGAACTCGGATTGCGCGACACCTGGATCGGTCTTGCAGTCTTGTCCGCCGTGCTGACGACCGCGAGCTGGTTCGGCTGGCCCGCGTCCGGGAGGGCGGGCCACAAGGCAACGGAGCACAAGGCGGCCGTTGAAATGGACCGAGGCGCGAGCGCGATCGTCAAGATCCTCTATGCCGAGTACGCGCTGATGGCCATCGGTCTCGTTCCGGCGATGGTCTTTCTCGTGGACTTCATCGCGCGTGGACTGGGAGCGGGTGCGCACCTCGGATCGCTGTTCTGGATTCTGTATGGCTTGGGCGCCATATTCGGGCCCCCGGTCTACGGATTCTTTGCCGACCGCCTCGGTTCACGCACGGCGCTTCGAACGTTGCTGCTGGTGCAGGCGATTGCGGTCGCTATTCTTGCGGCGTCGAGCAACCACCTCCTCATCGGTCTTGTGACCATCGTCATCGGCACCTTCCCGCCCGGGATCGTTCCGGTCGTGCTCGCACGCGTTCACGAGACGATTCCCGGCAACGCGACCCAGCAGAACGTCGTTTGGAGCCGTGCGACCACGGTCTTCGCCGCCTTCCAGGCCTTGGCCGGCTACGCCTATTCGGCGATTTTCAACAGCAGCGGCGGCAATCACCGCGTGCTGTTCGTCATCGGTGCCGTGGCAATCGTCGTGGGACTGACGGTGGACGTTGTCGCCTCTTCGTCTTCGCGCGCGTCGAGTCACGAGGGCGGTGCGGCGCGATAAGCGAACGGATTGCAGGCGCACGCCGCGGTTCGCCATGAAAGGTCCGCGTTCGGCCAATGGATAGGTGTAGGAAACGGCAGGCGCCGTCCCCTCCCTCCGAACCCGGTGTGCGGTTTTCCCGCGACAAGTGTGATCGATCACATTTGTCGCGATATGTGGTGTTGGCTCAAATGTGGTCTTGCGGCGCCCGAGCCGCGATCCTGACAGGATCCGGCCGGCCGAACGCCACATAAAAAGCCTGCTACAAGGACCGGAGAAACGCCATCAGCGCGGGATCTTTGGCCCACCGCCTATTCGCCTTTCGATCGCTAGGGATAGTCAGCCGCGCCAGGGCGTTAGCCTTCGTCTCCAAATCAATTTCGGCGTAAACCTTGGTCGTATCGATGGAGACATGACCAAGCCACGCCCGTACGGTATTGATATCGACGCCGGATCGAAGCAGGTGGGTCGCAGTTGAATGTCTAATGCTGTGCGGGCTGACGCGCTTGGATGCGAGCGAGGGCATATTGGCTCGCGCCTTGACAGCGTAACGCTCTACGACCGCGTGAATACCGAAGCGCGTCAGGGGTTGCCCACAGCGATTGAGGAATACCCGTTCCTGCGGTGGTCGTTGGCCAGCGAGGTTGCACAACTCTTGCACGGTGTCGGGCCATAGCGGACACTGGCGCCATAGTTGCGTCCCTTGCCGAGAACGCTCACGCTGCTGGAGATCGCATCGACGTTGCCGATGGTCAGGTGGGCCGCCTCGTCCGCCCGCGCACCGGCATTGTAGAGAAACAGCAACAGGGCGTAGTCACGGCGACCTTGAGATGTACGTCGATCTGGACAAGCAAGGAGCGCATCCATTTCAGCTTTGTCGAGATAGGGCACCACCGCTCTTGTAGTCTTCTTGTAGGGGATGCAGCGCAACTGGGTGCACCATTGGATATGTTCCGGGCTGTGCTCGCCAACGAATCGAGCCAAAGCATGGATAGCAGCCAGACGCTGATTCCGCGTCGCAACGCTGCATCCGCGACAGACTTCGATGTCTGAGAGGAAGTCCCGGACGATCTCGGCCGACACATCTGTCATTGCCAGCCGGTCGACCGGTTTGTGGGTTTGACCTGAAACGAAAGGGATCAGTTGGCACAGCGTGTCGCGGTAGCTCTGCTGGGTGTTGCGAGCGAGGTTCCGCTCGCCAATCAGGTACTCGAGCAGGAAACGCCGGACCCATGGGCCAAGTAGCATTGTGTCACGCATGATCGTCACCCCCCGGGCGTAGCGCTCGAATCGTAAGCTCGCCTGTTGCAGCAGCTCTGGCGTCATGGTCAGGTAGTGTTGGGTGGCGGCAATATGCACGTGACCAAGATAGGTTGCCAACTGAGGCAGCAAGCGTTGTACATCGGCGCCTTCGCGATACCAGGAGACCAACCGGCTAACCGTGATCTTGCCCCCGAAGAGTGGAGTTCTTAGCCTATGTTCAAATACGAGCAAGGAGCTAAGACATGTCAGGTAAGCA